>JAUVEF010000043.1 GCA_030594905.1 Methanosarcinales archaeon | reverse complement strand
CTCTCGCTCAACGCACACATCAAGAGGGCACTTAACATACACCTCGACAAACCGTGGAATCAAACTCCGTGCAAGATCCCGGTATCTCCGCTGGTTTGCGGTCGCATCGATGATCACAGAGACGCCACTCTCCACGAGGAGGTGTGCCATGTATGCGAGCGATGCATACACGATGGTTCGCTCTTCTTCGGTGTAATTCGGATGCGGCGTGATTATTTTTCGTATCTTATCAAGCTGGAGGTGTTTTACACCGCGTCCCTGCAAGTCGCAAAGTGATTCATGCACTTTCTCTGCGATCGTGGTCTTTCCACATCCGGGAAGCCCTGTGATCCAGATCGCGTATGCACCCTTTGCCTGCGTTGCCTGTGCCTGCATTACCTGTCTGCCATTGCCCATTTGAGAAACGCTCCTGAAGGAAATTCGTGTATGGTGGTTGCGATGATCATACCGTCTCCGTGCTCTTTTACAACCATAATCGGCAATCCATTGCCAGTTAGTATAACATCACCGTCAGTCTCTATAAAGTACCCATCGCACTCGGCACGATCGCCATCAAAGACGCAGGTGCAACCATGCTCCTGCACCACATCTATATCAACCGCACCGTACTGTTCTTTGTATTTCAGCGTGAATGGGAGCCACTGATATATATACTCTGGAACCAGCGCCCCGTACACAACAAGCACACCACCCTTTTTGACAAAACGGTCAAAAAATCCTTTGTTTGTCTCGATTCCACTGGTTACTTTCGTATACTGCCGGTTTGCAAATCCAGTCGGCACGATCAGAACTCCGGATGCGGGCAGAAAACGCATGCCAAGTGCGCTGGACGGCACACGCTGGTATGAAAGCCCGTGCTCAACAAACAGCTTTTCAAAAAGCAGATCACCGTCCCAGACCAGTGTAACGTCGAGCATCGCAGATGTTACCGGATAACCGCAGGAATTACGTGAGAACCTGCACAAAAATCTCGAGCAATTCCTCCGATCTCTTGGTTTCCTCCTCTGTTTTTGTACACTCCCCATCCCCATGGCGTCCGGGATTGGTGCACCCATTCCCTCGGATGCAGCGCACCTGCCAGCCGCCACTGCTTGATCAGTCGTCCATCCGTTTTTCGATCCGCGGTCACCATCATGACGCAATTGTTTCTTACTGATATTTAAATTCGTTGGGCGCAACGTTTGGTATCTGGTCCGTGATCAGGCAACTGCGCGAAGCTTGCTCTTGAAACGTGCGTACGATTGGACCAGTGATTCGATGCCAGGAAGCGTGCGCCCTGACAAGAAATCGATACACGCGCCACCGCCCGTGCTGATGTGCGAGATATTTGGCTCAATGCCAAGCGCGTACGCCTCGGAAGCGATGTGACCGCCCCCAACGATCGAAAACTTCGATTTTGTCGCCGCTGTGACGAGTTCTTTTGTTCCAAGCTCAAAACCTTCGTTTTCAAACAACCCCGCCGGTCCGTTCATGATCACGGTCTGCGAATTCCGGATCTTCTCTGAAAACAGGATGATTGTCTCAAGCCCGATATCATTGATCGATAGATCGGTCGGCAGTTCTGATACTGACATCTCCACACGCTTGTTTGGATTTGCCTGGTCTGCACATGCGACATCGACGGGCAGCTCGATCTTGTCTCTATATTTTGCAAGCAGTTTGCGCGCTCGTTCAGTCTCGGCGGCGCAACCTATCAACTTCATAAAATCGGTGTTCTTTTTACCGAGATCAACGCCACTTGCTTCCAGAAACACGTTTGCGACAAGTCCGGTGACAATGATAGATTCGATCTCGCTGCGCGCTGCAACGTTTTCGATAACATCGATCGAGTCGTTAGCTTTGATGCCACCAAGTACAAATACGGTTCCCTCCTTTGAAAACCCTCTCCCGAGTGATTCAATCTCCTTTTCCATCAGTCTTCCGGCGGCTGACGGTAAGACCGTGGTGAATCCAACGACAGATAGCTGCGAGCGGTGTGAGACCGCGAACGCATCATTTACGAACATATCTACGTGTGGGGTGAGTCGCTTCACCATGATGGTGTTCGCATGTTCCTCGGGCGACCGGGACAATCCTTCTTCCGAATAAAACCGGGTATTCTCAAGCAGGATGATATCACCGTTATCCATCGATTCGATCGCATTTATAGCGTGCGATCCGAATATATCATCCACATAAGTGACCGTCCGCCCACACAGACGCTGCAACCTCTGTGCATGTATCTGCATCGGGGTGAAATCCCTTTTACCGGGTCTACTCTGGTGCGCGAGCAGCACAACCCTGGAGTCGCTTAAATCTCGCAGTGTTGGCAAATGGCTCTTGAATCGAGCATCATCCAGTATTGATCCGTCCGGAGACATCGGAGAATTCAGATCAACTCTGACAAGCACGGTCTTCCCACTCGTGGACACATCATCAAGAGTTAGATAACTCATCGGCTTTTGTGCCATGTATATATCTTCTGCGCCGATTCGTATTTAACGTTACCAACCCCTGAACCCGCATGATTTCACACACCCGCCCGCATACCAAGACAACCCCATGTCCCACTGGCGCAGATCTTGTACACTTGGGCTCGGAGAGTTTTCACACCGAAATATTCAACGCCTTCATGAGCGCGATCGTTTTCATATATTTTTTAGTATAATTACGTTCCCTCTACCCTTCTTTACCTTCTTAACCACCCCCCGATCCTCAAGATCGGTTATCATCAGGCTCACCTTCGCTTCCGAATATTTAAGCCGCGTTCGCAGTTCCTTCTGGGTAATTCGTCCACCGCCATCCCTGATAACCAGGAGCACTTCCTTAAGATCGGACGGTAGGTCTGATTCCTCCAATACCCCGGATCCCTCAGATGCCTTAGATTTCGCAAGTCCCCCGGATTCCATTTCCTCGTATTCGGGTACAGGTTCCGGTTTTATCGCAGGTCCCATCTCCCGTTCCGGTGGCTCGTATCGCGCAGCACCTCCCGGGACTTGGGCACCCTTCGCACCGCTTTCACGCATCTTCCACCCCCGCCACAAGAATGCGGCATATCCTGAGATCAGAATTAAGAAAATGGCGATTGCAACCGGGAATAACATGGGATTCTCTTCAATGGCCATCCCGTCCGGATCTTCGCAGTCATACAGATCCTCGCTGATGTTGATGTCTTCGCACAGGAACGCATCCTCAATCGGCGGAAACATCAGGAGATCAAGCACAAAATCGCCGCCTCCAACGATTGTGATATTCTCCTCAGCGTAATATTCAAGCACATTTCCCTGATAATACTCAGCCCGAATCGTGTACGTCCCTTCAGGCAGATCAAATGAGTAACTTCCAGAAGACGCCACCATAAACTGCGGCGGCGCCGAATCCACCTCAACGATTGTGTTTTCGAGCACCTCAAACGTGGACCATTCATACGTGGTTCCGTGCACCACGGCGCCTGATGCCAGTGATGCACAGATTGCGAAGACCGCGATGAATATCAGAGACCCCCGGACTCTTCGAAGCATCAGAACGTGGCGAGTTTACCTTCTGCGACCAGTCTGGTGATATCTGTGATGTTCTCGAGTGACCTATCGATGATTGCCCTGACCTCTGCGTTTATTGTCTCGACATTCACCCCGTCCGCTGAAACGATCTGCGCATCCGCAACAAGCGGCTGGTCGATCGGCTTTCCGATCTCTGATAAGATGCGGATGTAGATCTCCTCGACACCATCCACAGTCTCAGCCACCTCGGATGCGATCTTGCTGGAGAGCAGGTTGTAGATCTTGCCGACATGGTTGATCGGGTTCTTGCCGCTCGTCGCCTCCATGCTCATCGGTCGGTTCGGCGTGATAAGACCGTTGCACCGGTTGCCGCGCCCGACAGAACCGTCATCACCCATCTCGGCGGAGGTGCCTGTCACGGTCAGGAAGACCGATCCATTATCGATGTTGTCTGCGGTGTTGATCAGCACACCTATTTCGCGATCCGTGCACTTGCAGGACATATTTGCGATGTGATCGCGCAATTCCTCGGTTACGCTGACGTAATGATCGAGATCGTCGAGATGGCGCCCAACCATGGCACACGCGATGACGAGCGTGATCTTGTCCCCGTCACGCAGCCCCATGACCTTGGTATCCTCTCCGATCGCAGGAATCTTCTTCCGAAGATCCATCAGTTCCCGCTCGGTCTGGTATACGATCTGCTCGGTCTCTGAAAACGGCGCAAACCCGACACCAAACGACGTGTCGTTCGCACCCGGCATCCCCCTGTGGAAAACGTCCCTTAAGTCGGACGACCCCTCGCCAAATTTGCAATCAAGGATAATATCATGGTTCACGTCCAGATTCAGGAGCGTTCCTTCGAGATATTTTCGTGCTGCACTTATCGCAGTGGTATCTGTCGGGATATGCACACCATCAAACTCCTTTGTGGCTCTGCCGACCAGTAATATGTAGATCGGTGAGACTACCTCTCCGCCACCGAACTCCGGGTATGATCTGCCAGCAACGATCTGTGTTTCATCGGTATTGTGGTGCAAAACAGCCCCGCAGCGGTCGATGTATTCGGTGCAGAGCGCCCTGCTGACCGCTTCTGCAAGCCCGTCTGCGATGCTGTCGGGGTGTCCGATGCCTTTCCGCTCTACAAGTTCGATCTCCTGCTTCTCAAGCGGCGTCTGCCTGAGCGGTTCCACTTTGATGTTTCGTGTCATTGGATATAACCTCGATAAACCTCTGTGATACTGTGTTATCGCGCTTTTAGCTTTTAATAATATATTGGTTTTGGCACATGGAAGCGGAGTTGGTTGTTGGTTCGAGGCTTTGCATTGTGTCAGACTATGTAGTGACCCGGGGATGCACGGAGCGGGCGCAAATTCGAGAGGTATTATCAAACATATACACCTGCCGCCAAAACTCTTTTAAAGTATCACTTCAATATTGCAGTAAACCACTGTAATATTCAGGTGATACAATGTGCAAATGCCACTGCCACCCACAACTGCAAAAACTCGGTAAGTATATAAGCGCGCTCCACTGCCCGACCAGATGGGAGATCATCGATTGTATCGGTGATGGTAGCAAGAGCACAAAGGAGATATACGAATTCATGGGTAGTAGGGGGGCGAAACTAACGTCTTCCGGGTTATATTACCATCTGTCAGCGCTCAACCGCGCAGACATCATCGAAGTAGCCGAATACCGGGAAAAGGGCGGTGGCGCACCTGAAAAGGTATGGAAACTGAAAACAAAGGAGATAGTCATTAATTTACTTGGAGACGAGGTGCGAGGGTCATGAAGAACGTGATGAACATGATTGAGGCTGAAGGACTGATGAAAAACTACGGAGAACTCGTAGCAGTGGATCATATTGATCTTAAGGTGGCAAGTGGTGAAATCTTTGGATTTCTGGGACCAAATGGTGCAGGCAAGACCACAACGGTCAGGATGCTCACCGGGATCATCAGACCGACCCAGGGCAGAGTCCATATCGCCGGTTTTGATCTGCTACGGGCTCCGATCAAAGCCAAAGAAGTGATGGGGGTCGTTCCCGAGCTATCAAACGCATACACTGAACTCTCTGCGTGGAAGAACCTGCAACTCATGGCAGAATTGTATGGTGTGCCGGCAAAGGATGCGAAAGCGAGGGCAGAGGAACTCCTTGTGCGTTTTGGGCTGCATGATCGGAAGGATCACAAGACAAAGACATTCTCAAAGGGGATGAAGCAGAGGCTTGTGATCGCCATGTCGCTCATGAGCGATCCTGAGATACTTTTCCTCGACGAGCCGACATCAGGTCTGGACGTTATGAGCGCACGAATGATCAAGGATGTGCTGCAAGAGTTGAATAACAGGGGCAAAACCATTTTTCTCACCACTCATTACATGGAAGAGGCAAATCAGTTGTGTAACAGGGTTGCAATCATCAATCACGGGAGGATTGCAGCTATTGCCCCACCTGAGAAACTTAAAGCGAGGATAGGTGGACTTGGACGAGTAGAGGTGAGCTTTACTACGCATGTGGATAGTTCTAACCTCCGCAGCATTTCCGGGGTAACTGATGTCAGGGTGAGTGGAGATAAGACATATCTGTACACCGATGAACCCGGCATGACGATACAGCATCTGGTGGACTACTGCCGGTCAGTTGACCTCGAGATCGTGACCCTGAACACGCTGACGCCAACGCTTGAGGACGTCTTCATCAAACTCACCAGGGATGGAGGGGGCGCGGAAGAAGTGACAGAGGTGGTGACCAATGGTTCCTGAGATCATGGATCAGATGCGACGTGCGTTTGCAATCGCCAGGAAAGACATACGAATCTACTATCTGAAGGGACCTGTGATAATATTCGGCATCCTTTCCCCGTCATTCCTCTTTCTGGCATTCATGATGGGACGAAATCTCCCTGTCGATTTCCTTATCGCCGGGTTGCTTGGTATGACCATATTCTTCACGTCAACGTCGGTCACCCCGGTGATTGCACCCACAGAGACGCAGACCAGGAACCTTGAGCGGCTTGCGGCAGCCCCGGTCTCAATCACGACGATCCTCATCGGAGATGTACTGGCGTCGGTCCTATTCGGGATCTTGATCTCGCTCGTTCCGATTCTCTTAGGAGTTATGTTCGGCGTGGGTGTCGCACATCCGCTCGTCCTTGCCGTGGCAATCGTGCTTGCTGCATTCTGCTTCTCGGCGATGGGGCTTGTGTTCTCGTCAACGCCAACCAGCATGACATCCACTGTGATGATGATGTCTACGATGATCAAGTTCCCGCTGGTCTTTTTGAGCGGTGTCTTCATTCCAATTCAGGATTTGCCGGTGTGGGGGCAGGCGCTGGCATCGATATCTCCGCTGACCTACATAACCGACCTGTGCAGGTACTGCTTTCAGGGAGCCGGTGCAAATTATTACTCGGTTCAGCTGAATATCTTCGCTCTTGTGGTATTTCTAGTAATCTTCATGATAGCTGCGGTGAAACTGCATGAACGGAGTCTACCGAGGCGGTTGTGATTCGATGATGGCACCACCTGCAACCAATCGGTCGCGGGCGTCCGGATGTCGGATGGCTGCTGAATTTGAGTTGGGGGGAGCGATCCTTGGTGACGGGACTGTGGGTGGGATAGGGGCGGCATAGATTATTTTAGGGCATTTATCAACTCTCAGCAGGGGTGCTATCCCGCAATACCGTTACCACGCCCCTCAGGCATCTTGTCCGGATTATCCGCAACCGGCAGGACTGTGGGCTGCCCCATCTCTTGAAGCATGCCCAGCCCTTCTTCGCTTATCACAAACTCCACAAACTTAAGGGCTAGTTCGGGATGTGGGGCGTCTTTTGGGATTGTTATCGCATAGAAGATCGGTTTTCCGGTTCGCCTGGTTCCAACGGATGTGAAACGCTGAAATCCAAGATCAACGCCGACCTTCTCGTACATACCTTCGTTATCCGGGGAACTTAAGTCAATTTCAGGGGGCAGCTCAACAAACCGCAGTCCATGCTGCTCGGAAACGCTCCGGTACTCAAAGGTGTAGTCAATCTCCCCAAGCTCGAGCAGCGCCAGGAGCTGCACGCTTCCGCCCCTGATAACAACTTTTTTTGCTTGCGGATCAAGTATTTCGGGCACAACCACGGTTGCGTTGCCACCATCTCTAACAACAGAGAATGTGGGGTTGAAGTTACATGCGATCAGGTTCCGGAAGATTGTCTGGTTATCGTAGTATGATTCCGCCAGTTGTGCCACCATCAGCGTTCTGTATCCACATGCATCGAGCATGGGGTTTGAAAATCCGAACGTAACATCAGGTCGCGTAAGAATCTCGTACCAGTTTGAGTCGTTGATCACGCTAGCGTATCTGCTCCTGTTAGCGTATGCAATCACCATCCGGTTTGTCGCAAACCGCACGTGCCAGTCTGCGTATGCCGGATACATCATGTCGGGAATCAGGTTTTCATCCGCAACCACAAGCACGTCCACAGCCCGGTGGATATCTGTCACCTGCCGGATCGCCTGGATGCTTCCATGCCCTTCCATCTGCACAGCAACACCGGGATTTCGGCTTTCGAATTGTTTTTCCATCTCTGCGAAGGGTATGACCAGACTTCCTGCATGAACCACCAGCAGTTCCGTTTTTTCCGTAGTATC
>JAUVEF010000193.1 GCA_030594905.1 Methanosarcinales archaeon | reverse complement strand
CATCCATGTAGCGACATATATCGCCTCCTGGATGGTTCGATGCGGGAGTGTGGTACGGGGATCGTGGACTGGGAGTGGGGTAATCTCTCATACACATCCCCTGGCGGTATGCTGCAAATCAGGACAAATGGTGTCAGCACCTCAAAACGATGCGAAAGTCGAATAGGTGAACTTCATGGAAAACGTACAACAACTGACCAGATGCCCGAAGTGCGGAAAATGTCTGTACGTATGCAGGCATATACAGATCTGTAGCACATGCGGCTACTGGACACTAAAAGGGACTGCGAGAATGGATTCGATCGTTGTCATCTGAACATCATTTTCCCACTCAGAGGGGATCTATGTGTGTTCAGGTCCAGGATCTTAAGAATCCTGATTTGTTCTGGTTTTTGAATTTAGTCGAGTTTTTATAGGGCAGGATATTTGCATACCTAATTTGCCATTCATAGATAGAATGTAGGCAAACTCGTAGTTTCAAAAAAATCATAGCATATCTGCAGTGGCATCGGATACGGCAGGGCTAAAAAACAGTGGCGGGTTCAATAGATCGCCCACAAACTTGCGGGGCCTGCACGGTCCGATGGGTATGTGCTATATGCGGGGTTGTAGAGGGGTTTTGAAGAGATGTGCGTCGCTCTTGTGAAGAAATGTCTGGCGTAAGTGTGGATTGGTGGTTGAGTGGATCTTCGAAGTGAGAGGGAGGGGTTTTTGCAGATTGGAGCCAGATAGAGCGCCGGATATATCACCGGTGCCGCATATATGGCGCAGTGGCTATATCCAGATCTCTTCGCAGACCTTGACCCTTCCAGTGCACATCAGAGTACCTTGAGCGGTTCCGGGGTAGGGTGGTGCCGGATAGGGTCTTTGTATATCCGGCTAGTGAGCCGTAAAGATCAGTGCCGGTGCTCTCTGCAAGCGTTCTCATCGGTCGCTTCCATAAGCTGCCCCTGCTGCCATGCCTCGATTACATCGCGCACCGTACCTGATGCACCCACGAAGACGTCGATTCCGAACTGCTCAAACATCGTAACAGCCTTCGGTCCAAGCCCCCCACAGAGCATGATATGGGTACCGGTCTTTGATATGAACTCCGGAGGCAGCCCGACGCCGCCCATATGCTCGCTGGTATTCGGGGTCACCTCAACCTCATTCGTGTCGAGATCGACAATCGTATAGGTTGGAACCCTGCCAAAATGCTGACCGACAAGATCGTCAATTCCGCCTTCTCCTTCTGTTGGAATACATACTTTCATCTCTTCTTCACCTCTTGTTAGTTCACGTTGTTCGTTTGTCTTGCGATCAACTCTATTAATACTGTGTACGTGATAGGGCTGCCAACTTGGCTCTGGAGCTTATATCAAACATGAATGCAAACGAATGGATAAATCTCACGAATCCGGATACCGCAGATTTTTCTAATTTGTTGCCAGAAAGACTGTATTGATTGCGTCCTTCTATCCCAAATCCTTGCACCCGCCGATACTATCGATGAGACTTTTTAATTTAGTCTGGTCGATTGGAAAACATGACATCAACCCGGCAACATGAGTAGGATGGGATTGATTGAATCAGTGTAATCTGCGTTAATCTGTGGCTAAATTTTTATCAGCCACAGATTAACTCTGATTACACAGATTAAGGTCATAAACGGACTTGCAGATCAATATCGCTCCATTTTTAGAAGTTGTGCTTACCCAAGAACATCCAGCGTAACCAGAAAATAATAAAAAGCCCCCTATCGCTCATGCGCGATCCCGCAGATATCCGGGACATCGTGCCCGTGCGCCCGGCAGTGATCCTGGATCCCGTCTGCAATCTCCACAAAGACCTGGATCCCTCCGCACACCGCAGACCCGACCTGCACAGCGCTTGCTCCAGCCATCATCATCTCGACCGCATCCTGCCACGTAGAGATCCCGCCGACCCCGATTATTGGTATGTCGAGCGCAGCATACAGGTCGTAGACACATTTCACGGCAATCGGCTTGATCGCAGTTCCTGAAAGTCCGCCGAACCTGTTGCCAAGTATCGGAAATCCAGATTCGATGTCGATAGCCATTGCTCGTATAGTATTGATGGCAACAACGGCATCCGCGCCTCCTTCCTGTGCGGCAAGCCCGATCTCTGTAATATCTGTGACATTCGGCGTCAGTTTCGCCCAGACAGGGATGTCAACCGCGTCCTTGACCGCAGATGTGATCTCCCGGACAAGAGACGGATCGATGCCGATGGACGCACCGTATCTGTCTGCGTGCGGGCAGCTGAGGTTCAGTTCGATCCCGTCCGCAAGATCGCAGAGTCCGAGCGCAACCTCGACGAATTCGGATGCATTTCCACCGAAGATACTTGCAATCACAGGAACTTTGCCTTTCTTTGCGGTTACCAGCTCTTCGTGATATTGTTGATACCCTGGATTCGGCAGACCGAGCGCGTTAAGGAAACCACATTCGATTTTTACCATGCTCGGGTTCGGATGTCCGGAATTGGGCGAGCATCCGATTGATTTTGTGACGACTGCGCCTGCGCCGCTGCCTGCAACTCGCAGGAGCGATGCGCCGGTACTGCCGAGGATTCCAGCGCCGAGGATCGTTGGGTTCTTCAGTTTCAGCCCTGTTATGGTTATCATGTGCAATTCCTCTTCGTTCCAATATCTTATGATCGTTTCTATGAATCTTTTCAATGAATTTTTTTATGGCATGATTCACCATGCCGAGAGATCATAAATTGAATTTCTCGAAGATATTTTTCAATGTTGCGCAGATCAGGATCAAAAAGTATATATAGGACTTATTTCAAAAAGTAAGTTCATAGCAAT
>JAUVEF010000083.1 GCA_030594905.1 Methanosarcinales archaeon | reverse complement strand
GCCACGGATGGGAGGGCATGAACGCGGTTGCGGAGAACCGGACATATCTGATCGATCTGGACCTCGTGGGCAGCACAGCCAACTTCATTGGTGCCACATACATGGCAAAGTGGCTCTATCCGGACATATTCGAGGACCTGGATCCGGAGGCGTTTCATCAGGAGTACCTGACAAGGTTTCAGCGGCTGGACTACGATCTTGATGAGAGTGGGGTGTGTGTGTGCCCGTCTGCCCCGGAGGTTGCGTAAATGACTCCGGAGACGCGCCGTGAGAGCTTTGCGCTACACCCGATCGGGCAGATCGAATCAGGATATCACAGCTTCGGCGAGGTGCCGCATCCCCCTGGAAAGGGGGGTTGGAACGAGGATATCTCTACAATAGCGCTTTGTCCGGAACATGCCGGGAAAATAAGTGGTCTGGATGGTTATTCCCACATAATCGTCCTTTTTTGGATCCACAAATCCGGTGAGTGGAAGATGCCGGGGCATGATCATCATGATTCTCATGATCACAATCAAAACCATAATCCTCCACACCACCACAACCATAGTCACAGTCACAGTCGCAAGCCCGCTCATGTGAAGGTCTTTGCCACAAGGATGCCTGTGAGGCCCAACCCGATCGGGCTATCGGTCGTGGAACTCATGGGTTTTTCGCCTGAGAGTGGAATAGTCACGGTGAAAGGACTGGACGCGCTGAATGGGACCCCCATTCTGGATATTAAACCATATATTCCAAATTTTGACAGCTATCCGGAAGCAAGCCTGCCTGAATGGGTTGGGAAGCACTTAAGAGAGCATCAGCAGATACATACGGAAGAAGAAGTATGAATCAAGCTCAGAAGGAACAAATGGTGGTGGAACTACATTAAATGTATATTGACATCGCATACACCGCTCTGATCTATGCTGCCCACTATACTGCAAAGATAGTCCCGATAATAGCAATCGGCATATTTGTGACGAGTTTTGCGGTCAATACCGGGCTGATGAAAAAATTCGACTGGCTAACAACCCCACTTGCGAGTATTGCGAAGATCAGCAAGATATCCGCTCTAGCGGTTGTGACCTGTACATTCAGCACCGTTGCCGGTTACTCCATGCTCGTGGACGGACGGAAGGAGAAGACAATCTCCGAGCGGGAGGTGATTGCGACTACAATGATCAGTTCCTTTCCAAGCATCCTCTCGCACCTCTTCACGTTTTTCATACCCGTTTTGATTCCCCTTCTTGGTTTTACCACTGGTTCGATCTATGTCTGTATAGTGGGTCTCGTTTCGTTCTTGAAATCCTGTATCGGAGGGATCCTTGCGAGATTCTGGATGAAAGACGATCGTTTCTCGCCAGATACTCAGCTATCCGGTTTTGATCAGCCCAGTCCAACTGATCTACATAATCCGCATGGTGCTCGCGCTCCGGATGGTCGCAGTGCCTCGAAAAAAAGCGCTGACAGCACGTACAAAATGCTTAAGAGAATCGTGCTCACGATGTTTATCACCCTGTTTCTGGTATCTGTGGCGTTTGAACTGAACTTTTTCGAGTCTTTCTCTGCGGTTATATACCCCATCACGCGTATGCTGGGATTGGAGAGCGAAGTCGCCCTGATCACTGCAACCGCAGTTGTAAATTCGTATGCCGGGATAATTCTCGCAGGCAGTCTTCTGAGCGAAGGAGCAATCACGACAAAGGGCGTGTTGGTCGCGTTATTGCTTAGCAACGTGGTTACGCTATCGGCAAGGTCTGCGAAACATTCATTGCCGCTGCACGTATCACTCTTCGGTCCAAGTCTTGGCAGCAAGACTGTCGCGATAAATGCTGCTATGACGTTTGTCATCGATTTGTTAATCATAGTGGTCTTACTTGTGATGTGAGAGCGTGAAATGGCAATAGGGATCCTGATCCTCCAAATTTGTTACGTGGAAAGGCTCAACACATGCAGAAGAGGAACTGGGGCGTATTGATGCAGTAAGTGGGTCCGGACATCCTTCAATAAGTGTGGTGTGGCAATGCCAGAATAGATGCCGACAATCTGCGGGATGCATGTGGAGCAAGTTTCACGACAATATATATATCTCCAACATCTGCCGATTCGATGCTCGCCTCTTTTTACGATTATGAACTGATCGAGAAGAAGGAGAGGGCAATATATTATGAAAATAATCACAGAAAGTTTTAAGTTCTGAATTAAGTACCTATGATGCGCACGCGTTATGTAACATACATTATGTGAATAATTGTACAAAACAATAAACAAAGCACAAGGAGATAATATATAATGAGAATGAATATGATATTGGTTGGAATAACCATGGGTTTGCTGCTGCTGGCGTCGCCGGTGGCTGCATCAGACTACACGCTCGGCGTCTTCGGGAACGCGAACGAAGATGACACAATAAACATGCAGGATGTGACGTACACCGAGCTAATCATCCTTGAATACAGAGACGCGACAGAGCTTGCGGATGCGAAGCACGATGGTAATATCGATATCCTTGACATGACGCAGATCGCGCTCATCATTCTTGGGCGGGAGAATGAGATTACGGTTCTTGACGGCAATGGAGAAGCAGCGACTGTGGCGAAGCCGGTGGAGCGGATCCTGGTTGAGTATACGGATAATGCCGAGATGGTGCGTGCACTCGGTGCAAAGGATAAGGTCGCCGCTGTTGATTACCTCATTTCACAGACCGAGATCCAGTTCCCTGATCTCAGCAAACTGCCATGCGTCGGAAACATGTTCAGACCGGATTACGAGGCAGTACTCAGCACAAACCCTGATCTTTTGCTGTCATTCACGAAAGCAATCGATGAAAAGAAGGAAAAACTCCCGGATACCGCTGTTGTCTTCCTGGGGTTGTATTATCCGGACTTGTTCAACCCGGATGGATCGCAATTTACATGCGGCGTGAGGAAACTCGGATACCTTCTCGATGCGAGAGATGAGGCTGATAAGTACCACAACTGGCGCATTGACCTGATAGACGACATCAAATCCCGAACCGAGGGAATTTCGGAAGAGGAGAAGCCGCGGGTATTCATCTGCTCGTATGGGGGCATCATCCGGGGCGATACGACATTCAGGACCTATGCCCTGATCGACACACTCACCCAGATGAGCATCACGGCTGGCGGAAAGAACATAGCAGAAAACCTCCCCGACTTCGGAGGACCTAAAAACGGGATAACGGTTGATCCCGAATGGGTGATCGAACAGAATCCCGAGTTCATCATAATACACGCCGTGCGCTACACATGGGGTGGCGACACGATGGAGCCATCGCATGGTTACGATGAGGATGATCCGACTGATGTGAAGGAGCAACTGGTGGACGAACTCATGAGCCGTCCCGAGATGGCTAATGTTGCTGCTGTTGCAAATGGAAACGTCTACGTGATGAGCGGTAATTTCAGAAACGATGCGACAGGTGGCTCGGTTGGTGCCGCATACATGGCACGGTTGTTCCACCCCGATCACTTCTTGGATATGAATCCTGAGGCGATCCACCAGGAATTCTTGACCGACTTCCAGGGGCTGGACTATGACTTAAACGAGCACGGGATCTTCGTCTACCCGCCGATAGAGATCGGGAGCGGGCTTGCGGGAATACCTGACATGTACAGAGAGGAATCCTGAAAAAACAGAAGGTGATAATATATGAGACTAAATATATTGATTGCAGCAACACTGGGTCTGCTCTTACTCACATTTTCGCTGCCAGCGCAAGCATCCGACTACACTCTCGGGATCTACGGCAATGCGAACGAAGATGACACGATAAACATGCAGGATGTGACGTATACCGAACTGATCATCCTCGAATACAGAGATGCAACAGAGCTTGCGGATGCGAAGTACGATGGCAATATCGACATACTTGATATGACGCAAATCGCGCTGATCATACTCGGCAGGGATAAGGAGATGACGGTGATCGATGGTGCAGACCGGATCGTGACTGTGAAGAAGCCTGTCGAGAGGATAATTACGCCGAACGGCGATTGTACGCCACTTATACGAGCTCTTGATGCGGCGGATAAGATCGTGGGCGTGAGCACGTATACGATTCAAGATACGCTATTCTATCCGGAGTTTGGCGACTACCCAAACATTGGTTCTGTTTGGTCTCCGGACTACGAGACCATGCTGGCATGCAATCCCGACATGGTCATTCTCTATGCGTCCTTCTCTACGTCCAATTGCGAGGCGATCGGGGATACGCTAACTGACGCAAATCCGGAGATTGCATGCATCTGGATTGATGGCTACAAGCCATCGAGTCATGTGGAAGATACAATGCTACTGGGATACCTGCTTGGAAAGAGGGATGAGGCAGAGGTGTGGATCGATTTCTACGAGGGATTCTTAAACCAGATCTATGACGAGGTGGAAGATATCCCACCGGATAATAGAACATGGGTGTATATTGAGTGCTGGAGAGCATATCATACCGCAGCAGGGAATTCCGGATGGCAGGAGAAGGTCGAACTCGTAGGTGGCTACAACATCTTCCGCGATCTTGCAATTGATTATCCTGATGTGAGCGAAGAAGACGTGATCGATCGACATCCTGATGCTATAATCAGAGCTGCAAAGACCGAGGGTGGGTATGAGACGGACGACATAACCGAGTTGAGTGATCTGAAAGATGAGATCATGAATCGTACTGAACTGGCTTATGTTCCCGCGGTGGAAAATGGCGCGGTTTGCGTGATCAATAACGACGTCTTCGGCGGAACAGCCCACTTTGTTGGCATGGGGTACATCGCAAAATGGCTATATCCGGATCGTTTCATAGGTCTGGATCCGGAAGCGGCACACCGACAGTATCTGACAGAATTCCAGGGGCTTGATGAGAGTCTTGTCGATAATGGCGTCTTTGTGTATCCGCTGTTGGATGAGAGTTGATCGGGATCGATAAAAAGGAGATATATATGAAGATAAACATATTGATTGGAATAACCATGGGTTTGCTGCTGCTGGCGCTCCCCGCGGCAGCATCCGACTACACACTTGGCGTCTTCGGAAACGCAAACGAAGATGACACGATAAACATGCAGGATGTGACCTATACCGAACTAATCATCCTCGAATACCGGGACAAGACAGAACTTGCGGATGCGAAGCACGATGGTGATATTGATATCCTTGATATGACGCAGATCGCGCTGATCATTCTTGGGCGGGAGAAGGAGCTCACGTTGATCGATTCCGAGGGAGAAGTCAAAACGATATCCCTACCAGTGAGCACAATACTCACGTTGAACTCAGACTGCACAGAGGCTATCCGAGCTATTCAAACAAATGATCGAATAATTGGGATAGAAAGTGCTACAGCCACGCAGACGACGTTTTACCCAGAGATATCCGCGCTGCCATCAGTGGGCAGGGGATCTGGTCCTGATCTCGAAAAGATACTGGAAATTGACCCTGATATACTCATGGCTTATGCTCCTGGAATATACAACCCGGGTCATGAAGGTCTTGAAGATAAGCTTGAGCCGGCAGTACCCGTGGTTCGCCTGAACTTCTACAAACCGGAAACGGTGGTAGAAGATGTGATAAAGCTTGGGTATCTGCTTGGTGAGGTGGAGAATGCAAGGAACTACATTGAATGGCGTGACGAATACGTTGATGGGATAGAAGCTGTGGTATCAGGGATTTCAGAGGATGATAAACCGAGAGTATTCATAGATTACGGGAGTCAGAGAGGTTCGTCCAACCGCATGACTGCTGCCGCAGGCACCGGGCTTCACCAGATGTG
>JAUVEF010000179.1 GCA_030594905.1 Methanosarcinales archaeon | reverse complement strand
GGCTTTCCCGGCTTGATATTAATCCCGTGTGCAAGAATCTCACCATGCTCTCTTAAGATATGGGGCATGATGTCTCCGGAGCCGGCAGACGTGCTGCCTGATGTAAGAACCAGATCGCACTGCGAAATCGCTTTTTTGAGGGTTTCCTTCGTTTTTTCCGGATCATCCGAAACGATCCCGTACATGACCGGGGATGCGCCGCATTCGCGCACGGCAGCACAGATTGTATGAGAGTTCACATCATGCACCTGCCCTGCTTGCAGCGGCTCATCGATCGGCACAAGTTCGGTTCCGGTCGAGATGATCCCGACACTTAAGGAGGATACGCTGACATCATGGCGCCCGATGGCGGCGAGAACCCCGATTTCCCGCGACCCAAGTTGCGTGCCCCGCGCTAGCACCCGGTGCCCCTGCTTAATATCTGCGCCCGCCTGCATCACATTCTCTCCGGCATGGACTGCCCGCCCGATCAATATGGAAGATTCAGAAGACTCCCCGGATTCGAGCGGTGCGGAAGGTGTGGATGGTGTGGATGGTGTGGAAGCGCCTGCCTGCTCGGTGTATTCAACCATCACGACTGCGTCCGCGCCATCCGGGAGCATTGCACCTGTCGCAATCTCGGCAGTGACCCCTGTGGTGATGGAAAGCGCGGGAACGTGCCCGGCATGGACAACGCCCCTGCTCGCAAGCTGCACCGGCGCATCCTCTCGTGCTGCGTAGGTGTCTGCCGCACGCACCGCATAACCATCCATATCCGCCCGGTCAAACGACGGTACATCGATCGCAGCAACAACGTCCTCTGCAAGTATGCGACGATACGCCTGATCGAGTGGCACGACCTCCGTGCGGCTGTGTATGATCGATTTAAGAATTTGCTCCGCCCTTTCAATGGATATCAGTTCGTGGAATTCATTTCGTTTCATATTATACGTTGTAAATCGACCGGAGTGTTTTAAGGTTATCCCGAGAGTGGGGTGGCAATCACCCCCCATATCATTGGCTTTCTGGCTTTTGCCCGGGTTCACACCATACCAAAGCGTCCCCGCCTGCGCTGCTGTGTGCCCCCCTGACCACATCCAGTAACTGATCGTACTTACCATCATCAGCAAAGTGGAGATGCGACACGCATGAGCAGTCAGTGCATCCGAACCCCACAATAGATTCACACGTAGCACCGATCCCTTTCGCGATAGCGCATTCAAGGTTCTGATCAGTTGGCGATATCACCGCGCATCGAAACACAGTCTCAGGCAGCAAGTAATCGATGTGCCACCGCCGTGTTGTGTTTCTGCCAGATAACACGTCTATGTGCCTATCGATCCGTTTGAAGCCACCAGTCCCGCGGGCTGAACCTGTGTATGCATAAAAGCCACTCTTCAGATATAAAACACCCAGTTTCCCGACTCCCTTTGCAATATCACCGCGCAACTGCAGGATCAGCGTATAAATCCCTTTGTTATAATTCAGCCTCAAAATCCTCTACGGTCTGACTAAATTCCATCTTACCATGTGCTGCGACGATCTGTTTTGCTAAGAGCCAGTACACCATCGCAAGCGCCTTTCGCCCCTTGTTGTTGGTTGGTATCACCAGATCCACATTCGCGGTCGAGTTGTTGGTATCGCATAGCCCGATCACAGGGATGCCAACGCTGACTGCTTCGGTGGCGGCCTGCGCATCGCCGATTGGGTCGGTCACCAGAAGGATATCAGGCTCGAGGTAACCTGCATACTGCGGATTGGTCAGCGTGCCCGGCACAAACCTACCGGCGATTGCGGTTGCGCCGACTAACTTTGCAAACATGCCTGCAGGGCGCTGCCCATACTGACGCGCCGATACGGCAAGGATGTTCTGGGGCGGATACCGTGTCAGCAGGTCAGATGCTGCGCGGATGCGTCGGTCGGTATTCTCAACATTTAATACATACAGTCCGTCTGAGCGGACTCGATAGATGAACCGCAACATATCTCCGGTCTTCTGCTGGGTACCGATGTGGATTCCGGCAGCGAGATATTCATCAAGCGGTATAATCGATTCGTATGTCACTTCTTCATTTTGTCCATTGTTCTGCTCGTCCAAGCGATTCACCTGCGGATTTTTATGGAAATTGCATTGTTCACATTCATTTCTGTGATATCTGTATGATCAATGGATAAATACTTTGTCACCGATCTATAACAATGCGCAAAGGAACATATCTTCCGAACAAACCGGCTGCAGTATGGGCATCAAGCGACCGGCTCACAGATGGCGTTATTCGGTCATTAACCATGATTCTCAGAACTTATGGCTGCCGGCGGTGTCGAGATGGGCAGGGCTGCACTATGTGCGGCTTTATCAGGGACAGTGCGCCGACCCCCCCGTCACCCGAGGATCTGGTCGCACAGTTTGATGCTGCAATGGTACGCCGTCCTGAAGGCAGATTTATGGTGAAGATATTCACGTCAGGCAGTTTTCCGGACCCCGCCGAGATGCCCCCTGCAGCAGGGTTGGAGATTCTCAGGCGGCTTGACGATGATCCCGACGTCACAAAGGTGCTGCTTGAGACAAGACCTGAATTCGTGACGTCTGAAGCGATGGCTGATTGCAGGCAGGCAATTTGCAAGAAACTCGAGGTTGCGATTGGAGTTGAGACGAGCAACGATCGCATCAGATTGGATTGTATCAACAAGGGTTTTTTATTCGAGGATTTTGTCCGCGCAAGCCGGATCGCCCACCAGCATGATACTACGGTCAAAGCGTATCTGCTTTTAAAACCGCCTTTCCTCTCAGAAGGCGTTGCGATCCGGGATATTGTCAAATCTGCACGTGACGTCTCGCCATACGCAGAAACTATCTCTATTAACCTGTGCAACGTCCAGAACGGCACGTTCGTTGAAAAACTGCTAAGGCGCGGCGATTACCGTCCGCCGTGGCTATGGAGTGCGATATCCGTGCTGCGGCAGGCAAAGACCGAGAACCCGGGTATGATAATTACATCCGATCCGGTTGGCGCAGGATCAAGGCATGGTCCGCACAACTGCGGCAAGTGCGATTCTGAGGTTGCCGATGCGATCAACAGGTTCTCGATCTCACAGGACGTCGGTGACCTGCGCGTCGAGTGCGACTGCAAGGAGTTGTGGCAGAAAGCGGTCGAACTCGAGGATATATCGTACGGCGCGCCGCTCGTGGCCTAAAAAACGATTTTTTCACAAAAAATCGAGTAAAAACTGCCCTCCGGGTGGGGCCGCCGATATATTTTTTCGTAATCGAGTAAAAACTGCCCTCCAAAGTCAGCAAACCCCGGACTTAATTGCAGAGCCTGTGCACCCCAGTTGGTTTGGCCGTGCCGATGTTCTG
>JAUVEF010000140.1 GCA_030594905.1 Methanosarcinales archaeon | reverse complement strand
GGAAAACCCCGCTGCACACACAAGGGTCACCGCAAGCGATAATGTGAGCACAGACATTCAGAAAAACACAACACCAAGCACTTGTACAACTTAAGCTTGCTTGCTCACGCCCGAAATCCACTCATCAAATCAATTCTGCGGGGCACGCACCGACGCCATGATCGCGCCCCTTATCTGCTCAATCGCGAGAACCACATCACCACCAGCATCAAACGGTGCATGTCCACCCATATCTGCCTGTATCAGGGCGTCGCTATATGGAATCTCCCCAATCACATCAATCCCAAGCCGGTCCAGGTGTGCGCGGATCGCATCACGATTGCGATCACTCGCTTTATTGATCACAGCACACAATCTCTCGATTCCGATCTCTTTGCTCAATTTTTGGATCCGCGTCGCTGTTTCGATCGATCTCGCCCCGGGTTCTACCACTACGATCATTAGATCGACCCCGCTGGCAGTTCCGCGTCCGAGATGCTCGATACCCGCCTCCATATCAAGAATCACGACGCTTTGCTCCCGCAGCAGGACGTGGCGCATCAACGCACGCAGAAGCGATGATGCGGGGCACATACATCCGGATCCCCCCCTGTCGACGGTACCCATCGTGATCATGGAGATGCCCTGCTCGGTTGCGCCGAACCGCTCGACAATATCGTCCACCTTCGGATTCAGTTTGAAGATGCCGCCCATGCCGGTACCTGCTCGCTCTTCGATCATTTTTCTGTGTTCCGTGAGTGGAGCGGGCGGGTTTTTGATGCCGATTGCTGACGCCAGATTCATGTCCGGATCGGCATCGATTGCAAGAACCGAATAGCCGTCTTTTGCAAATATCCTGGCAAGCGTGCCTGCAAGCGTGGTCTTTCCAACGCCGCCTTTACCGGTGATTGCGATTTTCATGGATGGGTTTTGGGCTTACAGCCCGGTCACTTGGGTATATTTACTCATACACCCACGTTTCTTCTGCACGCGTGTATTTGATCAGCTCTTTGCCTGTGAAATGTATCGCAATCTCACGTTCTGACGATTCGAGCGAATCTGCGGTGTGGATAATGTTCCTGCCAACATCCAGACCAAAATCACCCCTGATAGTACCAACCGAAGCGTCCGCCGGGTTGGTTGCACCGCTCATCATGCGCATCGCCGTGACTGCGTTCTCTCCTTCCACGACCATGCAGACGACTGGGGACGAGGTGATAAAATCGATCAGAAATTTAAAAAAGTCCTTTTCGACGTGTTCTGCATAATGCCTGCGCGCAACATCGTCAGCGATCATGCGCATCTGCATTGCAATGATTCTGAGACCTTTTTGCTCGATTCTGGATACGATCTCGCCGATCAACCCACGCTGAACTCCGTCTGGCTTGATCATTACGTATGTCTGTTCCATTTACTCTCTCCCGAATAGGTCTTTAATGCGAACCAAACATTGATGTTCTTTCACTTGCTCGCCCACTCGGTCTTCCTCGGGACTCTTTTGAGCTTGAAGTTATTCTGGCACTTGGATTTACAGAAATAATAGACTGTGCCATCCCTTTTAATAAACATCTTACCGGTGCCGGGTTCTATGGTGTCTCCGCAGAACGAACAGGTCATTTGCTCCAATCTCTTCACCTACCAGTTGTCAATTTTTTCGCTTCTCTCGACGTTTCAATCAGTATCAGGACATCCCCGACCTGTACAGGACCTATGCAGTTCCGGGCGATGACTCTGCCCTTGTCCCGTCCGTCAAGCACCCTGCAATTGATCTGGGTCGCCTCTCCGTGCATGCCTGTCGTTCCAACAACCTCTACCACTTCGGCAGGATATCCCCCATCACCCATATCTTCTGCCACGACATCACCTCAACGATGCAATCTTCTCTGCAAGTTCCTCGATCAGACTCTTGCCTTTTCCTGCATTGACGATTGCAACAGCGGCGCAGCCGACCCCAAAACCACATGCAGCCCCGAGTTCATCCTGGTTTTTTATATACACATAAGGAATCTTCTTCTCGTCGCAAAGCATGGGCAGGTGTGCCACGATTTCTGGCGGGTTAACATCCTCACCAATCAATACTATCTGGGCTACCCCACGTTCAACTGATTTTGTTGCTTCATTCGTTCCTTTCTTGATCTTTCCTGTATCTCTTGCGAGTTCCAGCGATTCCAACGCTTTTTCACGCAGATCGTCAGGAACTTCGTATGTAACATACATTTGTGCCATTTTATATCTCCTTCTGGATTAAATCCGTCATCGGTGTCTAACTCGAATCTTCGGTACATAAAATAGCAGCAGAGAGGGTATATATATGTTGCTATGCAGATTGCTACGAGCCCATGGATTTCTGATATTTTGGAATAGTTATTCAACCAGCCAGTGCCAGCTCTTGTCAACACCAACCGCATCAACCGCATCAACCGCATCAATCACGCTGACGATACGATCCGCTCCGGTGCTGCTGGCACGATATGCAGTGGCAGATGCCAGGGAACGTTAAGTGGAATGTCGCTTAAGTGGTGTATAGAATTAGTAATAGAGAATTGAGCAGGCGTGCCTGGAACCCCGGACCCCGCACCTTTGTGAATAAATTGAATCCGTCAGATATACGAAACACACTAAAAGACGCAAGTCTTGACATACTCCTGTGTATACTGTGCCCGAATCACTATCCTGGAATCATCCACACGACTCAACAAAACGGGTCACATCAAAACTCGGTGGCGCATGCATATAACTCCCAAGCGTGGCATACTCGATCATCCCGTCCATCCCGTCCCTAATGCCCTTGCCACGGTTCATCCGGTACGCGAATCTGGAGTCGGGGGCGCACCGGGTCACCGAATAATGAAATTCGTGCCCGCGAATCCTGCCTGCACGCACGACCGGATTATCTGATACGCTTGCATCAGTATACCCAAGCGCCTGCAACCGGCCAGTCATCTCAGTCTCTCCCGGAAGCACGCCTGCCATTGGATATGATACACCTTCCAGATCAACCAGCGACTCGCAGAGATAAATCATACCACCACACTCGCCATAGATCGGCATTCCGCTTGCCGCCGCGTCCCTGATCTGTTTTTTGATCTTGCTCTGCGATGCGAGTTCTTTCGCGTATAACTCAGGATATCCACCCCCGAAATATAACCCATCCACGTCAGGAAGGTCATCTGTAAGCGGACTAAAGAATACAAGATCTGCGCGGTGTTTCAGTGAATTGATCAAATCAGCGTAATAGAAGCAGAAAGCAGGATCTCTGGCGATTCCGATCGTGACATTGTGTTTAGCAGGCTCCTCACCAACCACTACTTCTATTTCCGGGGTCTGGTCTGCAATATCCCTGATTGCAGGAAGATCCATACAATTCTCTGCAAGCTCTCGTAGCTGTGGCACATAATCCATGCGATATCCCTCGTGAGCCATGTACAACCCAAGGTGTCTCGACGGAATTTCTATATTTGATGATTTCGGTATCTCCCCGAGCACAGGGACTGACAGTTCCTGTCTTATCGCGGTTCGGATCATTTCGCCGTGTCTCGGGCTTCCTACCTTGTTTAAGATCACGCCTGCGACGTTGATCCGCGGATCAAAATCACAGTATCCTTTTATGAGTGCGGCAGCGCTTCTGGACATGCCTTTGACATCGACAACAAGGATCACCGGGACATTAAGCACCCGTGCGACATGCGCTGCGGACGCGATGTCGGTGTCACCCATCCCATCATATAGTCCCATCGCGCCCTCTATCACGCAGACATCTGCGCCGACGGACGCTGACGCAAACGTCTGCCGGACACGGTCCTCCCCCATCATGTACATGTCAAGGTTTCTGGACGGGCGCCCACATATCGCGGTGTGGTGGCTTGGATCAATGTAATCCGGTCCGATCTTAAACGGCGCAACCGCGCATCTCTGTGTAAACGCCGCCAATAGCGCCATTGCAACGGTTGTTTTGCCAACGCCGCTGTGTGTTCCTGCAATCAGTATGGCTGACATGGTTTGATGATTCTGGTCGGGTGGCGAGTCGTATATATGTTTTGATGTGCGTGTTGCTAACTGGTAAGGGTCAATAGATCGTACCCCATTTCATTTGGCAAAGAAAGGGTCAATACATTGTACCCTCTTTTGATACACAATCCGTTAAACGCATCCTCTGTGATTGCGTTATGGATATCGACGAACAAGAACGAATCGACGCGGTGAATCGGTAC
>JAUVEF010000059.1 GCA_030594905.1 Methanosarcinales archaeon | reverse complement strand
CCCCATCATCTTTTTATCCGTGTACGCCATTTATAATAATAATGTACCCGTTTGTAGATGTTATTTCGAAACTTGAGAAGAGGTCTCGAAGATATCGGTTATACCGGCAGCTATTAAGTCTAATTGCGTTCTTTCTGCTCTGTTATGCACTGCTACTCAGTCTCAGCGTGCCAACCATCTTTGCGCAGTACAGCGCCCATGATTTCATGCTGCTCGGGCGTCCCGTACATGTGAAACTATTATGCACCGCCGCAATCGCTCTTGTTCCGGCGGTTGTTTTCTCATTTTTAATCCGCAAAAAGCAGGTAAACATCATCAAGACGATCGAGAGCAGATATCCTATAATGAAAGAGCGACTTCCGACCGCTTATGACAATGCAAGCACACAAAACATCATTGTGCACGATCTGTTGGTGGGCGTGTCTGGTGACATCTCATCAGTCAAATGGTCGAATATCATCAGCAAAAACGGACTCATCATGTTGGTAATGGCATCGGTCATGCTGGTTGGCGTTGTTTCTTTTGCATCGTCTCCGGATGCGCCCCGCCTTATGACGCCGGAGCAGGTCGAGTCCGCGATCACGCCCGCAAACGAGGATGAACGCGAGGCGGCTGCTGATGAGGAGCGTTACCAGCAGATGCTCTCTGAACTCGGCTACGAAGCTGGTTCAGGCGATAGTGAGATCGCACAGATATACGGGAAACCGTCGGTTGCCGTGATCGAGGGAACGAGTATCGAACTGATGATGTTTTCGGATGCCGGCGTCGGGCAGAGTGCACGCAGGACAGATAGTGACCAGGTGAACTTTATATCAGGAACCGTGTACGCTGCAACCCCGGTTTCATCCGAGACCTACATCGACAAACTTCCGGAGGAGAATCGAGACCTGATCAAAGCGTATTTCATGACGATGGCTGAGGTGGGTTAATGATCGGACGGTAATCAGATGCTGTTTGCAAATCAGAGTCTGGCAATGTGGGCGTTTTTCTTAAGCGTAATCCCGTTAATAATCGTGTATCTGCTCAGACCGAAGGCAAAGGATGTGTTAATCCCGTCCATCATCTTTATCACAGCGGTAACGCAACAAAAAAAGAAGTATGCAAGGGTTTTAAGCAAGCTCATCAAAGACCCGCTATTTTTAATCCAGTTACTCATCCTGCTATCACTGATTATTGCGATAGCCGCGCCTTATGGAGTAAAACGCATGGAAGTTAGTGGAGAGTACACCGTGATCATCCTGGACGGATCTGCAAGCATGCAATCAGGAAACAAGTTAGATAAAGGTATCGAGATCGCAGAAAACCATCTCACCGCGCAGAACAGTATCATACTTGCAGAGAACGTTCCAATACTTGCTTTACGCGGCGGGGACGTGGAAGCAGCAAAAAACGTGCTTGATAGCCTCCCAAAGACGGCAACGACCGCGGACCTGTACCAGGCGATCACGCTTGGCAGCACGCTGTTGACCGATGGGGGCGGCAGGATCATTGTTATATCCGATTTCACGAACTGGGATGGTGAAGACCCGCACATTGCAAAAAAACTTGCAGAAGGCGATGGGATTGATGTATCGTTCATGAGTGTCTCGGCGGGGGAGAATAAGATTGCCATAACTGGCGGATGGCTGTCACCCGTCGATGATAAATATCAGTACACCTGTATTATAAAGAACTACATGAGTTCTACTGCGAACGTGGCAGTTGACGTCCTGTACAGCGGCAAGCAGTCAGCAGACACATACGATCTGAAGATTGGGGCACACGACAGCGAATACTTCTCGCTCAAGGATATTTGCGCCGGGACAACCGAGATAACGCTCCACCCGGACGATGATCTGATGGTTGACAATCGTGCGCACATCGTCGTGCCGTTTCAGCAGACCCGGAGCGTGCTATACATATCCAACTATGGAAATTCCCCGTCGGCAACCGTGCTAAAATTGTTGCCGTCTGTCGATGCGGTGTTCCGGGCGCCCGGCGCGGGCGAGGAGGGGTTGCGCAATATCAATATACATGACTACGATCTGGTGGTGGTCGGGCTTTGCAACGAGAGCCCTGACGCAGGGCTCTATGAAAATCTTGCAGATTATGCAGCGACAGGCGGCGGCGTTGTGGTGATGGCGCAGGAGAGCTTGCTTTTATCAGGGACTGATACAGGGAGGCTGCTGCCGGTGGTTCCAGTCTCGATGGCAAACGAGACCACGCTCGATGAAACGCGAGGCGGCGTGATGAGTGATATCGACGTCACTGATATCGCTATCGGGCATCATTTGAACGTGGACGCGAAGACAGGTGCAGTGGCATGGGTAACGTCTGACGAGGGCGTGCCGATCATCTCATACTGGAGAATCGGAGCTGGAAAAGTCGTTTATTTAGGAATTCCTGATATAATGGGTGATGATGCGTGGAGTGACTTTCATACCAAACCTGAATACCCGATCTTCTGGCTGGATCTAGTTGATTATCTATGCGGGGCAAGCAGTGTCGAGGAATGCAACATGCAGACGGGATCTGCCGTGCAGTTTGATCTGAAGACAAGGATTTTGACGCCTGGTGGGCAGTCGATCAAGACTGACAACCTGCTACTCGACCAAACAGGCGTATACCAGCTTCCTGACCGCGCGATTGCGGTCAATCTATACAATGCGAAGGAATCAAACCTTGTGGACGGCGGTGGTTCGGTGAGCGAGACTCCAGGGGCTCAGAAGGATGTGGTGACGACGAAGACCGATGTGAAAAATGAGCATGACTGGATTCTGCTGGTGATTGCGCTCATGCTGCTGTTTACCGAGTTATATTACCTGCGATACCGGGGTGAACTGTGATGGCAGACATCATGAGTGTCATGAACCTCCTTGACATAACCGCTATAACCGGCATGATGTTTGTAGATCAGATGGTCCTCTATGCAATCGTCCCTATTCTCCTAATTGGCGCGTATTATCTCAAAAAAAGCACAAAAAAGATACTCGTCCTGAGCAGGATGGTTGTTGCAGCTTTAATCATCATCGCACTTGCAGCCCCTTACACCCTGACAACACACACGATAACCGATGCTGAGCCGACCATCACGGTCATTGATGACCGGTCCACGAGCATGAATCTCTTCAATGCGACTGTTGCAGACCAGGTATACGGTTTCATACACGACCGTAATCCGTCAGCGCAGGTCAAGACGTTCTCAGGCGATCAAACACCGATTGGCGATAAAATCATGCAGTATGCCCGGGGAAATGACCATATCGTCATTGTGAGCGATGGAAACAGCAACTGTGGTGCCGGACTGGCAGACGCGGTCTCAGTTGTCTCAGGAACCAATACAACGGTCTATCTAATCAGCCAGTCCCCTGATCACAACGATGTGAGCGTCAGGGTCGCCGGAAGCAAGAATGTGATTGTCGGAAACAAGAACACGTTTCGGATTGTGGTGCAGCAGGCTGGAGCGCACGCAGCGTACGAACTGGTGGTCAAGGTGGACGACGAGGTCATATACCACAGCGAGATCGAGCAGTTTGACCGGACAAAAATCCTCCCGATCACTCATGCGTTCACAGCGCTTGGCACCCATATCATCTCTGCGAGCGTTACCCCGGACTCCGGGGGGGATGATCATTTCCAGTTGAACAACGCCTTTGATAAGTCAGTGTACGTCGTTCCGAAGCCCGCGATCCTGCTGATCACTGATGAAGAGTCAAATCTTAAGGATACTGTCTCTGACCTCTACGATGTCACGGTGAGTGGCTCAGGATCTGCCGTCCAGGATGAGTACAAAGCAGTCATCCTCGATGACCGATACATCGAATCGATGCTGCCGGACGACCTTAAAGCGCTCCGGGATTTTGTGAGCGATGGTCGCGGGCTGGTCGTTGTCGGTGGAGACCGGTCGTATGACCGTGGTGACTATCTGGACTCTGATTTTGAGAAGATACTTCCTGTCAAGTCGTATCCGAGCGAGTATTACGGCAGGAACGACGTCGTGTTTGTCATGGATATCTCTGCAAGCACGTCTTTATCAGAGATTGTCGTTGGCACCGGGGTCAAGTTCCTTGATTACGAGAAAGCGCTGATGATCGACATCCTCGATGACAAGGACTTCAAGGATGACCGCGTGGGCATGGTTGCTTTCGGCGGGAAGGCGTACGAGGTGTCTGGTTTGACATATCTCGGCAACGATGCTGCAAGAGAGTCGCTGAAAGAGACGATAATGACGATAGAGCCGAAAGGAGAGCTCACAACCACGCTTGATCAAGGACTGGCGATGGCAGAGGAGATGCTCAGTAATTCAGTCGGCTCAAAAGACGTGATCATCATATCAGACGGTAATATCGACATGGGCATCTATGAGAGTTCGCGCTCGGTTGCTGCCCGGATGAATGACGCAGACACAAGGATGCATTTCATCCATGTGATGAGTTCACCAAACAGCATAGTGACCAAATTCGAGGATCTCGCCCGCGATGTAGACGGCACGTATCAGCAGACCACATATCCTGCATCAGTCGCAATCTCAACCACCCAGCCAGATAGAGAACCCGCGCCAACGCCAACGCCGCCGCCCGATGAGTCTGGCACATACACAGTCTCGACATTCACAAAGAAACACTTCATAACCGAGCACCTTGACATCTCAGCCACGATCACCGGCTACAACGACGTTACATCAAAACTCGGCGCAAAGAGGCTTGTTGTGACTGATGAAGGAAAGCCAATCGTCTGCGCATGGAGATACGGGCTTGGGCGGGTCGTTTCGTGGAGTACGGACAACGGCGGCAAGTGGAGTTCCACACTTTACACTGGCAACAACTCGCAACTGATCTCGTCGGTGGTCAACTGGGCGATCGGTGATCCGAGATCAGAGGAGGGCATTGTCATAGAGGCAGACGATATATCATTAGGCGACATCTGCGAGATCACCATTATGTCTGATACCATACCAAACATGGTGTTTGGCGGCGATGCACTCGATATCTCAAGAATTGCTGAAAATACATACAAAACGAGCATCGATCTGGACGAAGAGGGTGTTTACTACTTATCTGACTACGGGATCGCTGTGAACTATCCGATTGAGTATAGGGATGTCGGTATGAACCCGGACGCGGAGAAAATCATCCAGTTGCACGGCGGAAGGGTGTATAACGAGAGCGAGACTGATATGCTGCTCACCGATGTGAAGCGGAGATCGGTCAGAACCACGTACGAGCCGGTGAGCCAGAAGACATCGTTCATCCTTGCAGCGCTTGCACTGTTTTTAATTGAGGTGCTTGCCAGACGGGCGCGGGAGATTGTGCGGCGGAAGGAGGAGTGAATGGGCTTAGACGGCTTACATCATCTTCTCGATTTCGACAAGCGCGCTGCCAATCCGCATCTCCGCTGATTCGACAATCTCTCCACTTACGTGTTTATGGTGTGGAAATGTCGAAATGTCCCGGTGGTGTGGCGCGTTGTCCCACCGCACAATCATAGTATCACCATCGAAAACATGGTATGCATACCGCCTCATGACCGGTGTCTCATGCTCCCACACCTGAAGATACCAGTGATTGGTGAGTTTGACACGAATTTTCAGTGTTGAATATCCCACAATACTATCAAAATCAATAGATATAATTTTAGCAACAATCTTTGACTGTTTGAGTATCTTTAATGCGTTGTGTTGCATTCAAACCCGACGTATAGTATTTTTCCATGCACCAAGCATATTTATCGCAGCTTCCCATTCCATCCAGTCGTCTTCTTCCTTTATCGCAGCCCCCCGCTCCAATTTTTTGGAAAAATCGCTAAAATCCATGCCATACTTTCTTTCGAACTTTTCGATGATGCACTCATAGCGGTCGAGTTTGTGCTTGACCACATCCCGGATTATATCTCTGAAGAATGTTGCAGGCGAGTCGTACAAACCGAGATCCAAAAACGGTTTTGCGAGGTTTGCAAGATCTGGAGTTATCTTGTAATCAGTCATGGTTCACACAGGTTCACATTCTCTTGTGCCGCGTTTATATATCTTTCCGATCCTGTCCGAGACCTGCCGTTCTGGTCGAGGTGCTTGCCAGACGGGCGCGAGAGATTGCGGCGGAAGGATGAGTGAACGTGCGTGGATAACACCAATATTAGCATCATCCAGTCGCCCGGTTATACTCGCCACTCTTTCCTCTGGCACCAAAAAACCACAAACGGAGCACCCAGCCGCCCCCGCCACCCGAAAGGTTGAAATAATATACGATGCAAAGAAATAGTACTTTATTGGTGACCCACATGAACCGGAAACAATCTTCTGACATAACAAGTACCACCATCGAAGATCACACAAGTTATCAGAGTACGCTTGCCTTTATTCTGCTCACTGACGTGGTTGATGGCACATCCATCCGCGAAGACGCCGGTCGCCTCGGCGAGATGGAATTCAATGAAAAGATCAGGAACGTGATTGGGTATACGTTTCTAAGACGGGTGCTGGATGAACTGCATGGTCCGGAGATCGGGTCGGGCGATCTCTCGGAAAAACCAGAGGATCTTACCGACAAGCAATGGGAGTCAATCATACAGCGATCGGATATGAAATGGGACAACTATCGCAAATATACTTATGATTTCGAGAAGGATAAATGCAAAGGGTTCTTCTCATCCGGTCAATCCGGTAAACGGGCTGAAGTGGAGATGTTTCTTGCCGAATACACAGATACAGTACATTCTGACGTGGGGGCACTGATATACACAAAAGAAGGCGAGAAAATACCGCTTTCGCATGGGTTATTGCACCGGATCGACACGATCTTTGAACTAGATAAGAAACCGGGCGTGCTGCTGACCGAACGGATGCGAAAGAAGAGCTTTGGGGAGCATATAAAACGGGCTGAACGCGACCTTTATGAGAAATAATCGCCAAGGTGATATGATGAAACTGGAACTGCAAAACATAGGTGGATTTACAGGTGTTCATACGTTCGATATCCAAAAAGGGATCAATCGCATCACTGCGCCGAACGCCAAAGGAAAATCGAGTTTGCTGCGTGGACTACAGTGTCTTGCCAGCGATGACGAGGCTGTATTCAGAGACAGTTTGAATGACGACAATGATACAGGTACCATCAAGCTTGATAATGAGTATGTGCGCAATCTACGACGTGTAAATAACATAGTGCAGGCAACTCAGGCGGACGACCGCACATTCTTTGATGAGAACAGTGAATGGCGCAACGCAGAGAAGATCGCATTCTTCACGCC
>JAUVEF010000085.1 GCA_030594905.1 Methanosarcinales archaeon | reverse complement strand
GAAAACCGCCTGGGAGCAAAAAAGAAAAAGAGAGCCTGGGCGGGCGCCGCACATCATCGTGCGGTGCGTCGTCCCGGCGTGGTGGCTCAGATCACACGTATGTGTCGAGGATGACCTGTTTGATGCCGTCTTCAAACGTCGCGGTCACGATGACATGATCTCTGCCACTACTGATGGGATCGTCCGTGTCAGTACTATCACTACAACTGATCACATCACCTGTCGATGGATTGCTTAGCGTGGGGGCAGTAGGGTCACTAATACTGGGGACCCACCTAGCACCATTAGCTACAGTACTAACATCATAAAATACTCCATCCACTGTTACATTCAGATGGTTTATCAGATCCGCATCTGGTCCACCCTGGAATGTAATATGAATCGTAGTAGAATCTACTTGCGTCGCCGTTGCTGCCACACTGTACGTCTTTGACAGACTGCCACCCATCCCGAACACGAATGCCCCGATGACCGCAGCCAGTATCACGGTGATCGCAACCATCAGAATGACGCCGATGACTGGCGATACCGCTTCTTCTTCCTTTATAAGGTGTCTTGTTCTTGTTGTCATGTATACTAACCCCCGTTAGTAATCGTGTTACAATTACTCGGTTCGTTGCTGGATCGTCTTCTTCAATCTCTCTTCCCACATGTCCCCAGCATCTGTGTGTGGGCAGTTGAGATAATGCTCAACCGCAGTTGCAATCGCATCCTTGGTCGTCGTCTCGCCCGTCTTCTCCTTGAGGGCTTCGAGGTCGTCTCCGGTCAACACGGTTTGCACATGCAGTATTTTTGTCATTGTCTCGCTCCTTGAGATTGTCTACAATACCTCATTACCATTATGACGTATATAAAGGATTCGCCTGAGTCTGCGCAAGGGTAGGAAATATTTGGAGGTCTGGCATGATCGAAAAATCTTTCGGAAAAAACAGATATTTCGAAAGGATTGTGATCACGCAAACAAAACCTGTGTGTGACATGTCGGGAATCGCAAAAATCGGCTCTCTGGCTACCCGCATGTACGCACGCGTTCCCCGGGGTCTTCCGGATGATCCCGGTCACGGCAAGGAAGATCAAACCGCAGGGCGCACGTACGATCACAGAGAGTTATTATCTTTCACTTTACCCTCCCTTGCGTACTCTGGTGTCCCTTGCGGTCCTCCGAATTGTGCGTGTTTAGTCAACCACATGATTACGCCGATTTCCGCAAGAATGACCGCCATCTTCTTGTGTCAATCTCGTGGTTTTTTTAGCTCCGCTAAGCACATACATTTTTTGTAATTTCCAGTGGTGTATGGATAGCCTAATAGATTTAGTGGTAACTTCGGCGAATGTGTGTGCAGGTCTTAAACAAGAATCGGACGAATGACGCAAAGGATATAAATCGGGTAGCTATTGCCATACAGATTCGTTTCATTCGTCCAAACGTGATAATTCGTGATGAAATCGTGCCCCATTGAAAATATCCTCCTCTGAAATGACGCTCTGAACTGCAAAAGTTTCAAATTACACTTACGTAGTGGTATAAAAACATTAGCCACCACCAAATCGAAAGTTTTAAGTATATTGTAACACGCACTCATAACAGTATACAGTAATAAAGTACGTGGTATCAAAATAAAAAAGGTGTTTGCTAATGAATACAAAGAATACTGTCCGGGCATACTGGGACCAGAGGAGTCAGACGTATGATGAAACAGTGTATAAATCGCAGATCGAGGCAAAACGCTTCTGGAAGACCGTGCTGAATGATGCGATCAGGGCAGATAGTAATCTCAATATCCTGGATGTCGGGACTGGCACCGGGTTTCTGGCTCTGATTTTTGCAGAAATGGGGCATAACGTAACCGGGATAGACATATCCAAACACATGCTTGAGAAATCCCGGAATAACGCCAGTAAACTGAATTTAACTCTCAGTCTTATGCACGGCGATGCGGAAAACTTGCCTTTTGAAGATGAAACGTTCGACATCGTGATAAACAGATATCTCCTCTGGACAATGCCAAATCCCGGGCGTGCCGTTGACGAGTGGCGCCGCGTTGTAAAGTCGGGCGGCAAGATTCTGCTCATCGACGGAAGCTGGTACGATTCTACGGCAAGTATGCGTTTGCGAAGACTTTTTGGCAGCATAATCGCTTTTGTAACTGAAAAAAAGAATCCGTTTACATTCATGGGGTATTATGCCCGCATAAAGGATCAATTGCCTTTTTTTAATGGGAGCACACCGGGTGACGTTGTCAATTTGTTTGCAGGGGCGGGACTTAAGAATGTATCAGTAAATAATCTCGAAAAACTCAGGGAATTTGAAAATAAAAACACATCTTTATCGTATAAAGTTGCAAACAACCCCTCGCTCTTCATGGCGCTTGGGGAAAAGTAGAATTGCGCCGTGGTGTTGCGGTTTTCCGGCACGACGCTGCTTCACGCCACCGATTAGGTCTTCTGGTGCCGGATAGGTGCAAGATGGAGCCGTACCCTTTTGAACCCTGACCGCATCTGATTAATTATGAACTGCAATACGAACAACGTCACAGACAGCGCCACAAGCGTCGACGAGGCCGCGCTCTATGACCGATTGCTCGACTACCAAAACGTCCTGTTTCTCGGTCACCGCAACGCAGACCCTGACGCGATATCGAGCACGTTTGCGCTTGCCGAGGTTTTCGGCGGCACAGTCGGCGTCGTCGATCGATGCAACAGGGTGGCTGCCATTATGGTCGAGGAGCTTGATATCAATGCCGTGTATACGCCAGACCCTGCTGACTATGATTTCACGGTGGTTGTGGACACATCGACCAGGTCACAGCTAAACAACATTATGCTTGGCGACTATGGCGTGATTGACCACCACTCGGTCTCGCAGTTGCTTAATGACGCATCTTTCTACCTGCACAAAAACACCGATTCAAACGCAGAGATCATTGTCGATATTATGAGGTGCATGGGCGCCCCGATCATGGAGCGGACTGCCGTAGCCCTTATGATCGGGATCGTTACAGACACCGGGCACTTCAAGCACGCCTCGTCAGGCTCGTTTCAGGCGATCGCATACTTAATCGAGCAGAGCGGGGTCAGCTACAGCGAGGCGATGGACCTGCTTGCGGGCACGCCGCAGGAACTCTCGATGCGGCTTGCGGTGCTTGAAGCTGCAAACAGGGCAAATATCAGGACGGTTGACGACTGGGTCGTTGCCGCATCAGAGGCAGAGTCGTTCGGTGCGTCTGCTGCCACGTCGCTGACTGGCATCGGTGCTGACGTCTCATTCGTGGGGACAGTGCAGGACGATGTCCTGAAGGTGAGCGGGCGTGCGAACCGGGACGCGGTCCGGTGTGGCGTTAATCTTGGGGTGCTGCTGCGTGACATCGGCATCGAGCACAATGGCTCAGGTGGCGGACATGCGGGAGCTGCTGGGATGGAGGTGTCCGGCGATGCAGAGGTTGTGCTCGCAGGATGTGTCGAGGAGTCTATGCGGATTCTAAAGGGAACAAGCAGGGATTATCCAGTTCGCGGTGGCAGAACGCGAGAACCACTGCAATAAACAATTCAGAGGTGTGCGAATATGGGATTTTTTGATAAGATACTTGGACCAAAACCGAGGATCGCGAAGAGCGATCCGATAGACGTGGTACGCATAAAACCTGACCCGATGTCGATTTACAAGAAGGAGATTGAGGATTATTACCTCGCCGCATCAGTCGAGGTTGGGAATACCACGACCAAGTGCATATTAACAGCAACCAACATGAGCACCGGCATGGCGCAGCATGTGAACAAGACTGTGCGGATGACGCGGGACGTGCGCCCGCCAAAGGTTGGGGAGGAGGTCTTCGGAAGGACGCTTACCGGAGTTCCATTCACCCGCGAGTCGGTATCAGAACTGGTTTCCGAGACGATCGTGGACTGCCTAAATGAGGCGAACATCGATATCGATACGAATCTTCATTTCGTGGTACGATCAACCGGCGTTGTCGCGGGTTTTGCATCGCCTGACGAGGTTGGAAATTTCGTCCTTGCACTAGCTGACGGCTGCCTGAAAGCGGGAGTGTCACCAAAGCACATGACTCCGGCGATGGGGATCGACACCGTCCCCGAGCAGTTCAAGAAACACAGCTTGATCGAGAAGGTTGCATTCCTTGGCGCTGTCGCAGGTGTGCTGCCGCCGACTGGTGCAACCGGTGTTGAGATCGTCGCAAACGAGATGGAGGGCGAGCTTGCGACGGCAGGCATCAAGGAAGGTGCGAAATGGGCGGATGTTGACTTCAGGAACCCTTGTCTGTCGCTTGACTTCGGAACGACGCTTGATGGCAGGATAACAAACAGCGAGACCCCGTATGCAAAGACGATCGGGAACTTCTGCGGGCTTGCCGGAGCAATATCGGACGTGATCGTGCAGGGAACCGGGCTTGTAGACCCCGGAACCGGAACCGCTCTCGACATCTTCAAGGAGAAGACCTCAGCAAGCGGCAAGAGGGCAAAGCAGGCAGAGAAGTACGCGGAAGAGGTGCATAAGCATATCACAATTGAGGTCGTCCCCGAGGGTAGGGATCGGTACGGTAGCGTTCCGGTGGATGCAGCAGCGGCAAAGACGATCGGTGTAGTCCTGATCGGATGTGACGTCGGTAAGGACGGAAGCGACCTGCCAGCGCTTGCAAAGATCGGGAAGAAGATTTATGAGAGCGATGGGATCAAGATGATCGCAGCCGCGATGGATCCAATCGCTGCGATCTCTGTGGAGCGACTGGTAAAAACAGCAATCGATGCCGGTTGTGTCACAAAGGAGACTGCCATCGGAATCACAGGCAGAGCCGGAATCACAGGAAACAAGCCCGCCTTGATACTTGACCGGATCATTAAGATGGGATTTTTTGAGGATCCTGAGAGTCAGGTCGTCTTTGTGGACGATGGTCTCGCACGAGGCGCTGCTGTGATGGCGCGGTGCATGAACTCGCTTGGCGTGCCAAAAAACCCGATCGGCGGAAACCGCGGCGGTGGTTGCGTGCTCGCGGGGAGGATGGCGCTTCAGAACTCGGGGTAGAGTATAGCAGAGTGAAAGATGATTGTTATCCTGACGGTCACGGATAAGTATGGATGTCAGGGGATGGGGTTAATGCAATTCCATAATCTGGACATTTCGGTCAGGTAAAGGCAGCCATAACCAAAACACCCCCGCAGACACGATGCAGCCATTCACTCACGACTTTCCGGCGTGGTCCGGCTCTGCGCAGATCGCACATACTCAATCGCCCGCTCAAAGTGCCCCCTCGTGATCCGGACACTGCTTACGAGTGCTTTCACATCCGCATCAGAGTCGTCCCTGCCCAGCCCTGACATCACCTCTCGCAGCGCAAGTATGGCAGCCTCCCGGCATACGGTGTGAATGTCGGCGCCTGAGTACCCGTCGGTCGCATCGGTGAGCCAGGATGCTGACACGTCGTCAGAGAGCGGTTTTCCCGCGAGTTGGATCTCAAATATCCTTAATCGTGCCCCCTTATCTGGCATCGGTATGTGGACGAGGCGATCGATCCTTCCTGCCCGGAGCAGTGCAGGGTCGATCAGGTCAACGCGGTTGGTAGCAGCGATCACGACCACATCGCGCAGTTCCTCGAGTCCGTCAAGCTCAGTTAAGATCTGCGAGACCACC
>JAUVEF010000200.1 GCA_030594905.1 Methanosarcinales archaeon | reverse complement strand
CCCCATGCGTCGGTGCATCATGCGCGAGAGGCGTATCGCTCAGTCGGCATCTTCCGCATCTGCATGAATAAAGAACTGCTCACCAGCAATCATCCGGATATATTCCTCCTTCTTGCCTTTCTGCACCCGGATCTTGTCTGTGGTGAGGAGTGCCTGATTGATGAACAATCCCTCGAATTTACTTACCACGTCTTTTTCGTGTGCGTCCTTGTTGATCAGCCCGACGACATTGAACTGTTTATGTGAAAATATCTCAATAGACTTTGAAAGGGCATCGTACGCTTTGTCAACGCCATGTTCTGAAATAATGTGGCTTATCGGTTCAAATATGACCCAGAGCCCCTCCGGGAGCGGTTCAAATAGATTAGCAAATTCATCAGTCCGGTTTAATGGCAGGGTGACTATACCATCGCCCTCACTGATCTCTTCGGCTGTTGCTGAGATCTCCACGAATTTCATCGCGCCCATGTCGACCAGATCGTGCAGTCTGCCTTTGTACTCCGATACTCTTGGCTCGTTTGAGACCAGAACCGCATTTCGGCATTCGCCAAATATCCGGAGCGTGATCTCGATCACCGCATCCTCATATCGGCTCTCAGGGGTGTATTCGATCAGCACCGACTTGCCAAAGAGGTTGCTCAACTCGTCAGCCTCTGGAACAGACCATACCATCCCTTCCATGAGAAACTCGCCGACATACTCCATTGGAATAGTCCGAAACGCCCTGTATATCAGAAAACCGGCGCCCGCAAACGCACTTGTATAAACAACACTCCAGAATGCCATGAACATGAGCATTGCGTTGGTTGCATCCCGGTCTCCGGAATACTGGATCGTGATCATGGGGAAAATCGAGGCGGTGATCAAGAAAATGGCGGTGAGCGCGAGTAATAACCATGCAACAGACCCTTTCTGCACGTTATGATAGACCATGACCCAGAGGAACATGGCGGCCACTCCTGCAACGAGCGAAATACCGGCAAATGTGATAAATATATACTGTGGATCCATCAAACCACTCCAAGGATATAAATGACGTGATATTAGATAAGTCTTTGCATCATTTTGGGGTGCTAATTTAAGCTGCCGGGTCTGGAAATAGCGAGCCTGTCCACCCCACCATCTCCGGAGTATTTGCAAACTGGTTTCGCACACCCATGTTAGCAACATAACATGATAAACCGGAAGCTTGCAATAATACTGTGATGAAACGGTACATCTCCCACCCGCTGATCCAAAAAGACACAATCGAGCAGCGATTGTACCAGCTTGCGCTTGCCTCATCAGCGCTGAAAGAGTCGTGCCTGTGCGTGCTGCCAACCGGGCTTGGAAAGACAATCGTTGCACTGATGGTGATCGCAGCGCGGTTCACAGACCATGGGGGAAAAGCCCTGGTCCTCTCGCCAACAAAACCACTTGTAGAGCAGCATTCAGATTTTTTCGGGCATGCGCTTCCTGGTTGCGCGGTTGCAACGTTTACAGGGAGTATCCCTCCGGAAAAGCGGGCAGAGATCTGGAAAAACTCGCAGGTCATCGTCTCTACGCCACAGGTCATCGAAAACGATCTCCGCGCAAGGCGCATCGATCTTTCCGGCGTGGTGCATATCACATTCGATGAAGCGCACCGTGCATCCGGCAAATACGCTTATGTCTACATAGCAGAACGATATTTTAAGGATGCGGAGTCGCCGCTGGTTCTTGGGATCACAGCAAGCCCGGGAAGCAGTCCCGAAACGATTGCAGAGGTCTGCGAGAATCTCCATATCGAGCGTGTCGAGGTGAAGGGTGAGGCTGATCCGGATGTAGTCCCCTATCTGTACACCAAGGAGATTGAGTGGGTGCGCGTTGAGGTTCCTGCCCGGATCCGGGAGCTAAAGCGTCAGATGGAGCGCGTACTTTCGGATCGGTTCTCAAAACTTGCAGAACTCGATTTTATCGTTGTAGCGAGTGCGTCCAAGCGTGAACTGCTCGAGCTGCAGCGCAAGCTACATACACAGGTCGTCGAAAAGAGTAATGTGAACGCATTTTCCGGAATTTCGATCCTTGCAGAGATCTTTAAGGTCAAACACGCAATCGAACTTGCAGAAACACAAGGGGCAGGCGCACTCGAGAGATACTTCGATCGCCTGAACACTGAAGCGCGATCAGGAAACGGGAGCAAGGCTGCGAAACGTCTTGCCATGGACCGGGACATGCGTGCTGCGATGAATATGCTTGCATTGTGCACCGAGGATCATCCGAAACTGGACGCTGTGCGGCGGATCGTCGCAGACCAGCTGCGCGGTAACCCGGATTCAAGGGCAATCGTCTTCACAAACTTCCGCGACAGCGCAGAGATGGTGGTAAGTGCACTTGAGGATACAGAAGGCGTCTCCGCGGTCCGGTTTGTTGGTCAGGCAAACAAACTCAAGGACAAGGGCTTGACCCAGAAGCAACAGGTGGAGATTATCGCCCAGTTCAGGTCAGGCGAGTATAACACGCTCGTTGCGACATCGGTTGCTGAGGAAGGGCTTGATATCCCGTCAACAGATCTTGTTCTGTTCTACGAGCCGGTCCCATCAGAGATACGGACAATACAGCGGAAAGGGAGGACCGGGCGCAAGCGTGCAGGGAGAATTGTTGTGTTAATTGCAAAAGGATCG
>JAUVEF010000128.1 GCA_030594905.1 Methanosarcinales archaeon | reverse complement strand
ATGTTGTGGATCCGGGATTCGCGGATTCGCGTCTTCCGGGCTTGCGCAAATACGATGCAGGCGAAGTCAAGGAGGGTGTTGGCGCAGGTGGCATGATGTATGCCGCAGGCATCTTTGGCATCGACCGGAAGACGATGCTTGCTAAGGTTGAGGCGGTGTACGAGGAGTTGCTCACTGGCGCCCATACGGAATAGCTGAGATCCACAAACATCTTGTGTGCGCTACCATCTTCTTGTGTCAATCTCGTGAACTCTCGTTTGTTGACAAGAAGTTGCATCACAGATAACCGGCTGCCCCCATCTGCGAATCGCTGGGGTGGTGCATTCCCGGTAGACATTCATCCGCCCGCGGCACCCATCAGCGGTTGTTTTTCTTGCCATAAAGCATAGAATCGTGACCGGGAGACCAATCACCCTACCTATGTAGTCATGATTTTGTTGCGATAACAGCAAGATGGTCCCTGTACTGCGGAAGTTTGACCGTTTCCAGCACCGAAGCACCTTCTTGCAGTTTTTCAACTTCTTTTCCAAATATCTCACGCGTTTTAGCAATCGTATCGATGCTTCTCGCCTTAATCATGAAAATCAGGCAGCCGTCGTCCTTCAAGAAACACCTCATGTTTTTTAGAGCTATTTCTGCCTGATTACGTTGCGATATATCCTGATAGATGACATCTACCTTATCCATCAGATACGAATACTTCTCAGGATGATTCGCATCCGCAAAGATCGGTATCATGTTCGGACGTGACTCACACGCCCGAATGAGATTTTTCATCACTCTTGGCGAGAATTCAAGCGCGTACACGAGTCCGTTTCTTGCAATGTCAGATACGTGGCTTGCGGTGCTGCCGGCTGCCGCGCCAAGATATAGCACCAGCGAGGATTCTGTGATCGGTGGCATGAAACCCTTCAGAATCAGCGCAGCAAGCTTGCTGTGGTGCGGATCCCACGTCCGAAACTCCCCCTCCTTGCTGGCGCTGACACTCTGGTCCCTGGTATAGAGACGCTTTCCATCCCGGTATATGCCACAGCCGATCTCGGTAAAAGCCATCAATATTCCTCCAACCTCTCCTGACCCATTCTAACGCATCTAATCCATCTAACGCAGCGTCTCTCTGACCGGATCTAACAATAAATTCATATATCCGGCAGCGGTCTTCTTCAAATCCATCGGGTGTAGATTTTCTTTCTCAAAGTCGTCTGCAAGCTCGCTGTATGAACCGTAGTGCAGATCGCCACCGAATTTTGGGGGTCGCTTGACCTCGATTTCAGGGAATCTCGGAAAGATGTGATATCTGAATAGTTCGATCACAGGATTGTCATCGACCACCCCTTGCGGGCAGAACGAGCGATTAATCTTCTTTTCGACCGCCTTTGTGTCATCATCCACTGAAATGTAATTATCGCTCGACGAAGACATCTTTTCGCCATCCAGACCAAGCAGTATCGGCGTGTGTATACATATCGGAGCGATATGTCCAAGCGATGGCAGTTCCTCGCGTGCGAGCATGTGGATCTTGCGCTGGTCGATTCCACCAACTGCAACGTCGATCCCGAGTGCCATGATATCGACCGCTTGCATGAGCGGGTAGATCATCTGAGACACTGTCGGATGCTCGATACTTCTGGCAACCTCGCTCATGCTCCGTCTCGCCCGGTTAAGCGTGGTGCTCTGCGCCAGTTTAAGCACATTCACCGTGTACGTATGGTCGGTTTGAAACTCGGATCCGAATACGAACGTCGCTTTGTCAAGCCCAAGCGCGATGAAACATCGTTTATTGTACTCGGCAAGTTCCCTCACTTCTTCAAGCGTCCCTTTTCCGTTCAAATATGCATGAAAGTCTGCAAGCAGCACTGTTATCTTAAATCCGGCATTTTGAAGATCTATAAGTTTGTTTACAGTCAGGACATGACCGAGATGTATCTTTCCGCTTGGTTCGTAGCCGGCGTATGCAGTCGGCGTCTTATCAGATGCAAGCAGTTCGTTTAGACCATCAATGGTCACGATCTCCTGGGTGTTCCGTGTGATCAATTCGTATCTGTCCATCGCTTCACCCATTAGTTATGATGGTATTTTTAATGTTTCCTGGCAACCGGCTAAAATTTTGGAAACGTCATTTCCCGGATGTTTGAGCTGCGAAAATGCACTGGAAACCCGGTGTAAGTGCGCTCGCGCTTTTTGGTCATCATCGCCTAAAACTGAACCATGGACCTGTATATGTTCCATGCACCAATCGATACAAAATTGACTGCGATAGCCCCTAATAATAGTCCCATAACCCTTGTTATCACCAACGATCCAGTAACTCCGATTATTTTGTGTTAATCTTGCGTACTACATTGGTTTTATATGCGGATATCTCCGCAATGTTGGATAAGTACAACTGTCGGTGGTGTTTTGAAAACGTTGGCTGCCCAATGCCGGAAAAAATAAAAAATGGAGTGGATAGATCGCTCAACTAATTGTCAGGCGTCTCGATACCAATTTTCCTGACGTTTGGTTTCCAGATCTTGTCTGGCATCCAGTCAGGCTTGTTCTTCGGAGCATTGACCTGTTCTCTCCATCCTTCAAAGATGTGTACTTTCTTTGTGCCGCGTTCCCGCAGCATTATCGTTATCGGGTTGCTCTTGGTGCCACCTGCCCGATTAGCAACTTTGAGTGCAGCCTGACGTGGCTGTCTCCCAGAAAACACTCCATGTTCGCTCCCATCAGGGTCATGCAATACAAAATTCCTTGTCTTCTCCATAATCATACACCTCGCGTCATGATTTAGCCACGCGCATCATGTATTGCTAAACCTTTATCAAATATTAATGTAACGCCTGTATGTGATGAACCCCGGAGATGAGGTGCAATGGTAAGCATCATGGAGATCTACCAGTTACTTCCGAAACTGAACTGCAAGGAATGTGAAAAACCCACCTGCATGGCGTTTGCAAACTCGCTTCTGACCGGAGAGTCCATGCTTGAGGACTGCCCGCCACTATACCAGAGCGAGCATGAAAGCCAGCTTGAGCAACTCACGACGATGCTTGCGCCGGTAAAGGGCGCTACCGAGACTGGTTTGATCGTCCACGACGAGCTATGTTTCGGGTGCGGGAATTGCGTTGTTGCATGTCCTGTAAATGTTGCCAATGATCCGCACGGCGCGGCGGTCGGGCTTGCACCATCCAATGACAAGGTGATACTGGCAGTGATAAACGGTGTTGTCACCGCCGCAAACGTCAGCGAATGCAGACGGTTCGGGCAGAACCGGATCCTGTGCGATGTCTGCATCGCGACATGCCCGTCAAAGGCGATCGAATTTGTGTGACGATTCATGTGATGGTGTGATTTTGTGCAAAACAGGAATCGCTCAAGTGACCCATCACCAGACTGAGGGTGAGATTTGTTGGCCCTCTGGTGATTCGCGTTGCACAATCAGCGAGTTCCATCGACTGTGCTCACTACCGTGAGGATAATAGCTTCGTTTTCAATTATCTCCACTTTCTTGGCATCAATGTCCGGAATATCCGGTGGCATCTCAAATATTGTCATTATCGTTCACCCTCCATTAGATTTATTGAATATATTGTGGATAATTAGATATATAACTAATTAATCGGCGGGTTTGCTAAAAGTGTGGTTTATATGCTGCGCGTTATTCCGCACCTGACTACTAAATCGATTGGCAGGTATTGTAATATATGTGGCAACATATCAATTTAATGTCATCTCGCTGCAACGCGAGATATCAGAGACCCGGTTATTTTTGGACTGTTTTCTACACTTCTTCGAATAAAAGCAGTAATGCCCGCTTACCCATGGCGATTTTAGCTTTGTGCCGGTTTTCAGCACCTTTCGGTATATTAATTCCATCGCCGGCCTTAAAATCGATTATCTTGCCATCGAAGTCGACAGACATATTTCCTTCCAGGACGTACCCTACATGCCCCCTGGTGCACCAATCCAGTTCCACGAAACCCTCGCCAAATTCCACCAGCCGCATCTGTCGATCGCCAAGCGCATGTACCTTTTGCCGGACTCCAGGAGCTGGGCGTTCCCAGCTCATATTTTCAAAGTTGATCAGTGGGTCACTCATTTTATATCCTCTGCAAGTGGCAATTGTGCAACACCGGCTTTTTTGAAACGCGGCGCTCGACAGTCCAGACACGGTATGCCACATTGTTCCATTCGCCAGTATACGCACGTTTCTGGCAACGAACCGCATATTTCCATGTATTTACCAGAAACCCTTGATAAGATTATGGGGTTGCTTCGATACTTCTGTAGTGTGCTTATCGCATCATTTTC
>JAUVEF010000025.1 GCA_030594905.1 Methanosarcinales archaeon | reverse complement strand
GGGGTTAAAGTGGCGGTCATTGATACCGGTATAGATTATACTCATGAAGACCTGGATTCTAATTATAAAGGCGGTTATGATTTCGTGTTCAGCGATTCTGATCCCTTTGATGATAGCTACAATAGCCATGGTACCCACGTGGCAGGCATCATCGCTGCTGAGAGGAACGGGATTGGTGTGGTAGGCGTAGCCCCAAATGCCAGCATCTATGCGATTAAGGTGCTGGACGGTTCCGGATACGGCCTTACCAGCTGGGTGATTGCTGGCATAGAGTGGGCGGTAGAGAATGATATGGATGTGGTTGTTATGAGCTCTGGCACGGATGAGGATTCTCAACCGTTTCGAGATGCCTGCCGTAATGCTTATGATTCCGGCATGATTCTGGTGGCAGCGGCTGGAAATACCCATGGTGGAAATGTGACATATCCAGCCAGGTACGACTCCGTGATCGCTGTAACAGCCACCAACCGGAATGGTAGCCCGGCATCTTTTTCGCCGATAGGTCCGGAGATTGAGTTAGCCGCTCCAGGCGTGGATATACTGTCTACCACCAGAGGCGATAATTATGGCTATTTGAGCGGCACTTCCCAGGCAGCCCCCCAGGTGGCTGGAACCGTCGCACTCATAATCTCATCGAAGATGAGAGCTAAAAAACCCGCAACAGCAACAGATGCGACAATCGCACTCATAATGGCAGTCGGAGCGACTCCCGCAACGCAGGACGCAGATGTTAATGGTGACAGCAGGGTGACTTCACTTGACGCATTAATAATTCTACAGGGCACGATGTGAGGTGCCCTTTAGAACCGATAGCCAGAAACTATAATCTCAATCCCCACACTAAGTCCATGAACCAGATAATAACTCGATTCCTTCCCATCTATCAGCGTTTCACCATTCTTAAGCGCACATCTGACTCCACCCCCGTCCGGGGGCCGGGTCCGGGTAACTGCCCGCCCCCCACCAATCTCAAAGCCGAGATGTGCATCGCTTCCGGCGGTAACAGGTATTCTACAGCCCTTTGCAAGTTCCATCGCCTTTTGGTTCAGATTCTTCGGAGACCGTGCATTGAATCCCTCGATTAAGTCAACATTGCCGAGCAGGTCTCTCGGAAAGACGATTCCCTTCCGATACGGGTGTGCCAGAACGGTTAGCCCACCCTGATCTCGGATCTCCTCCGCAACATCCACAAACACCCGTGATCTGATCTCCTCAGTTAAGAATAGCCCGATCACATCCCCGTACTCCGTCTTTATCTCGGAACCAACTATGACGACAAAATTATCGTCTTTATTGATCTTTGATGTCTCAACACCGCCTTTTATCGTGTTGTGATCAGTTACAGCAACTCCATCAAGTCCTTTCTTCTTCGCAACCTTTATTATCGTATCCGGTCTCAATAGCGAGTCATAAGAGTACTTCGAGTGGATGTGCAGGTCAAACTTCACAGCCCGAGCACATCCCGCACAGGTGCGAAGCTGAAACTCGCAAGCAAACCCTCCAGCTTCCACCGTGTCGATTTAATCCCGTGATACGTTATGAATCTTGATTGCCGGGGGAGTTTTAGCCGCGGCATCACCGGGACTATCTCCCATGGATGAAGGTAGATTACTGCGGGTCGTTCCTCATTCACCGTCCGGATCATCCTTTTCAGTACCGAAAACGGCAGAAACCGCAGGTAAAACCCTCCTGCTATCGGGACTCTCCACGCATACTCAAAGGCGGTCATGGGAAACTCGATTATATTCCCTTCCGGGTCATTTTCTGCCACATTCTCTGCGGAAGGTCTGTATATCCCTATGGGCGCATCCCTAACGCCATACAGGTGCGTCTTCACCGGGAAGATGCTTGAATCGTATTTGAAGCCGTGTCGCTCCAGCACATCAAACGCCCATCCGGTCGCGTCATCTATCGAGAACGACGGCGCCCTGAACCCGATTGGCGACTCTCCCGTGATCTCCCGGAGCAGCCGTACCGATCGGTCGATCTCATCCTCGAACCGGTCTCTTCCAAGTTCGTGGAGCGTTCTGTGGGAACACGCGTGTGACGCGATCTCATGTCCACGGCTGTGAATATCTGCCACGAGCTCGGGGTACTTCGCAGCGACAGCACCCAGTACAAAAAACGTAGCGCTCACGCCAAACTCATCCAGTAGACGCAGGATAGGTAGTGTCATCTTGATCATGAGATCGTCTCTCTTTTCCGGTACGAAACCCCGGATTAATTCGGGTGAATGCCAGTATTCGAGGTCAATTGTGAGTGCGTTTTTCATTTGCATCAGATGGGCTTTCTCAGTATGAAATCCCACATCTCCCGGTCAAATAGGTATCGTGCCACAGCCAGCGTAAATCCAAGTGTTGGAGCCGGATCATCCCGCGAGAGGATATCATAGTTTGTGTTGAACCGGGCAAACTCCCTGAGGTTCTTCCGTTTGTCAGGCGTGCTCATGAACCAGAGTATGTCGCCCGGAAGCAGCCATCTGCATCTCACGCCCGCATCGTAATTCAGGTTGCTGTCAAGATGCCCGTCTGTCACCAGTTTATATAAAAGATACGGGAAGTCCACCCCGGAAAGAATCGAGAGTTGAAGAGACCCCCAGAACCGGGGGTTGACCTCCATTAACTTTGGTGTGCCGTCTCTCGAGTCAACCCTGAACTCAACCATCGCAACGCCTGACCAGCCCATAGCGGTCAGCAATTTGTTGGCAAGTTTAACGGCTCGTTCATCGCGGATCGTCTCCCGAAGCGTGCTCGGTCCGCCGGACGCCGGATATGATCGGAGCCTCTTCTGAACGCTTAACGCGCAACAGCGGGAATCAAAATCAAAGAGCGTGTAAACCCCGATCTCGCCCCCTTTCGGTATGTATTCCTGAACCAGAAACTGCCCGTATCGATCATGGACGTATCTGCACCGATTCAGGAGATCGTCCGTTGAATTGCAGATGAAGACGCCTCGTGCCCCAAACCCGGTCACAGGTTTCACAACGACCGGATACTCCAGTTCTACGTCCTCCGCGCCAAGTGTCTCCTCGAGATCGTCATAATAGCCCGCAAAATATGTCTTTGGGCAGGGGATGTTGTTTTCCATGGCGATCTTCAGTGTCCGTGATTTATCGATTGCCTTAATCACAGTCTGGTAATCTGCAAATGGCACAATCGTGTGCTCTGAGAATTCATCCTTCTGCTTGAGTATGGGTATTACTGTGGCGTCGGTCACCGGGAAGATGATGTCGTAGTCTCCGCTCTTTACGGTATTCAGCAAATAAGCGATGAACTCTTCCGGATGCTTTGTCGGTGACGGGTAAACGATGTGACCGGCGCAGTATCTGGAGAAGAACCCGGTTGCGAATCTGGTCTCCTCTCCTGCGTCCACCTTGAATCCTCGTTTTCCGAGAGATCGTATTATGGCAAGCGAATTTCTCATCTGGGCATCGAGTACCAGTACTTTTGGCATGTTATCGTGATTCACCTCCTGAGGGGGTGGTTATTAGCTGTCGGAATGGTTTTGGAAGACTGTGGAGGAGGTAGGGGGTGATGATGGCACTCTGTGAATATCTGTGGTTGCTCCTCTTTACCATTGCCCACAAGCTATCGAGACTTTTTAATTTTTTCTGGTCGAGTCGAAAAATGCCCGGAACACATACGCGCATGATACAAACATTCCAGATCCCCACCCTAACCCGTGAACAACAACCCCCACCACCACAAACATCACCACGATGAGCCACCGCCCGACCACCCGGGTACCACCAGCAGCCCCCCAAAACGCAAAGCCACAACCCGGAATCAAGCAAACATGCCACTAAATCGCCCCCACCACCGCCGCCCGCAGATTCCATTTGATTGATGACTGCTGTTGCGAGATCAAACCGCCTCCATCGACTAAAACTCATGCTTGCACGCATCCGAAAGATGAAGTCTACACCTGAAAAACAAGATGTTCGCCATCCGGAAGTCCGGCATTCGCAATTGGGCAGACCGTGAAAGCGATGTATGCGTGCGCCGTTTTAGTATCCGGACTATCAGGTGCCAGACATCTAATCGCTGCTTTCCGCCAAAATAGCATCTTTATCTTTGACCAGCACCCTATCTTTCCTTTCAATCTCATCGATCAATTTCATAAGCTCACTTCTTGTAAGAATTTTTGTCGCAAATAAAGACGTTAAAATCACGCTTAGATCGATAAATTCAATCATATACCGGTCACAAACTTTTTTAGCTGCCTTATCATTCGTAACAAGAATACAATCCCGATGTTTACAGATAGATATACCTTCCAACTCACCCAATCCCAGTGACCTCCGTTCTTCTCTTAATCTGCTTAAAAACCCAAGTTCCTCTTTAGTTAGGGGAGTTATCTCGATAATTCCACTCCATAAGATAGGATCAACGAATTCGTACCCGTGATCTCTTGCTTTGAAAAGTTCATCGTAAACAGAAGGTGGTGCAAGGAACGTTGCGTCAGGAAGTAGCTTCCGCAGTAGATCGAGCCTTCTTATCTTCCCAAAAGTGCTGAGAACATCGGTATCAAAAATTAAGGGTTTCATTCTCTCAACTTTTCAACCATCTCAACGCCCTGTCTCAATTCTTCTCTACTTCTGGATTCTACCACCCTATTAATGCCCCTGTTGGCAAGGATATCCTTGAATTCGATCGTTGATACACCAATCATCTCAGCAGCTTTGCTCAATGATATCTCCCCCTCTTTGTACAGTTCAATGGCAGCAGAGCTTCTAAGATCTGGTTTAACATAAAATAGCGTTCTAAAAGCATCTTTTGCTACCTCGTCAATGCTAGAATAATAACCATGTTTAATTAAGACTTTTATCTCCATTTCAACAACCGAAGGCAATGCAAATATTTCTGCCATTTTTACACCCATTATATCATAAGTCCTCTGCTTTATAAATTGTTATACTCAACTTCGCCGCCCCGCGTCAGACACCACACACACACTTGAGCGGGATCTGTTTAACTACAAACAGAAAAAAGTAACAGAAGACCTATCGCCTTCTGCTGAATAGGAGCGCCGCTACAAGAACGATCGCCATGCACGCCGCTGACGGTATGAACGGAGTCGCTGCTGCTTCCGCTTCGGTGTGCATATCGCCGGTTTCCACTGCTACAAAGCTCGCATTTGTCAGCCCGAGTTCCGCAAGCGGGTTGCAATTGACGCTCTGAAGCTTCTGCACCTCTGAAAAGCCGTTCACCTCGAAGCGGGATGACCTTTACGAGGTCCTTGCACTCATCAGGATTATCTGCCATCCATGTGAGACACTTCAGGCGACACAACCAGAACGGTTCGTTCTCATAGCCTGCGCCGCTCAGTTCTCTTGCCTTCTCGGTGTCAAAATCGAGAACGAGCCCATCGCCCCGTTTCGTTCTGCCATTCCACCGCACAAAGATCACAGATGCATACTCCACTGGCGATTGCAATTGCGCATTCTGTTGATAAAAAGCCCGGATCTTCCGGGTGTTGCGTCAAGGAGGGTCATGATCGCATCGTCCGGCGTGGTCGGTTGCAGAGTCTGTTCCACCATATCCAGATGAGGCGTATATCGCCTGCCCCTCGTCAGTCACGCTGACATCCGCGCCCTGGATGGGGGGGTTTGTACCAGTCCCATTCAGTACCAGCACATCAAGATAATTCTTAACAGTTAGCATAGATGCAAGACTGACACCAGCAGTATCAAAGGTCGTCTCGATCACGGTGCCAGAGGATGCATACTCCACCATGAGGTCAGACGGACTGGTCGTGCCAACGGTGGAACCGGTTATCGTGTTGCCGGTGCTGGATCTTGAGAGTACCACATCATACGGGGCTGAACCAAACACACAGTTTATTATCTTGTTTTCTTTGCTCGACATAGTTATGAAGATGCCGCGTCGTACATTTGATCCTGTATCACAGTCCTGTATCGTGTTTTCTGTGCTTGCATGGGATATGAAGATGCCATTGATGTTACCTGGTGTGTCGCAGCCTATTACCATGTTGGCGGCACTTGCATGGGATACATGGATTCCGTTTACACTTTCTGACGAGTTGCAGTCGGTTACCGCGTTTCCGCTACATGCATGAGATACAAAGATACCGTTAACGGTGTTTTGTGCGGCGCTGCAGTCCGTAACCGTGTTGTTGCCACATACCTGAAACACGCAGATACCATTCTGCAGATTTGAGTTTGTGTCACAACCCACAACCGTGTTTCCGGCACATATCTTCTGTATCAATATCCCGCTTCTGTTGTTTGAGTGCGCACTGCAATCCCGGATGGCGTTTTCGGTGCACACCTGAAATATGCATATACCGTTCTGCTGATTTAAGTTTGCACTACAGTTCTCAACTGTGTTGTTGCTACATACCTTCTGTATCGCAATCCCGCTTCCATTGTTTGAATGCGCAGTACAGTCCCGGATAGTGTTTCCAGTGCATACCTGAAATACGCAGATACCGTTCTGCTGATTTAAGCTTGCATCACAGTTCACGACAGTGTTGTTGCTACATGCCTTTTGCAGCATGATCCCGTTGTTACCGTTTAAATACGCGGTACAACCGGTTATGCTGTTATTACTACTCGACATGAAGACAAATATTCCGTTGTTGGTATTCGAGTGTAGAATACAATCGCTTATTATGTTATCTCTGCATGCTCTCCAGAAATAAATTCCATGTATGTTTGAGTGTATATCACAATCGGTTATCTTACAATCCCTGCCAACGGCCATATAAATTCCATAACCCCCGTTTCTTATCGTAAATCCGTTGATGCTGACGTATGGTGATTTTATGCTCACAACATTTCCACCATTGCCATCGATCACCGTGTTACTCCGGTCCTCGCCCTGCAGTGTAACCTCCTTGTCTACAACGAGGTTTTCCATATAGGTACCATTATATACATATATTGTGTCCCCGTTTGTTGCAGCCCCGATCGCAGATTGTATTGTGGGATAATCGGTAGGCACATACAGGATTTCATCGCCATTTGCGCATACGCCCATCGTTTGATCGGTTGTATTGTCTACCATATTACCGGTTGTGTTGTCCGGCATACACTCAGTTGATACTACAATCCCCGTTGGTGCTACTATGGTGATGTGTTCGATCACAGGTGACATATTCGCATCAATGATAATATCATTCGAATGCGAGATGGATACATTCTCGATTACATCAGCTTGAATAACATTACCGGTGGACTGCTCCATCCAGATGCCGTCGCCACTGTTGCACAGTATCAGGTTTTCAACGATGATGTTTTTGCTGGCATTTTGCATAGAGATGCCATGACCATGGTTATTCATGATCATATTATCCATGATGATGCTATTATCAGCGTCCAGCATGTTGATTCCATATATGTTATTGTTGATTCGGTTATTTTCGATGATGCTTTCTGATGATGCAAATATATTGATACCCACCATCCCACCCTCGATCATGAAACCTGAGACTGTAACACCGTCTGCACCCACAGTCACAACGTCCCTGCCCTCACTGCCCAGGATCATGGCATGATCTCCAAGCAGTGTTAGTGGTTTATCGATTATTATACACTCGCAGTATACTTTTTTGCTGACATGGATGTTATCCCCCGATTCTGCGGAGTCGATTGCCTCCTGGATTGATGTATAATTCGCTGGCACGTGCAAGGTATCTGCGGATACAGTTCCTGCAAACATCAAGATAGTAAGTACTATGATATATCCTCTCATGGTTGCCTCCCGATGGAATACCTACTATTTAATAATGAATCCGACACTTATAAAACTTCTGTGAAATATGGCTTTGGGATAATATCATGCGACCGATCGCCCCATCACTTCGCGATCCCGCTATGTGATCTGCATGTTATGACAGACCATCGTAGATTATACCACTGCCGTTTTTCTACAAAAAAAATAAGCACAACCACAGATGGTAAGTGAATTTTCGCCAGTCTCTGCGAACCCTTGCAACATCTGTGGTGCGTAAGACGCGCCTCTGATATCTGCGACCAAGTCGCATGTTGTTTCGAACGGGTTTATTCACTCTTCTTCGTCAACCTCTTCGCCCGCCGCCCGTGCGCCCTTGCATTTGCAATGAGCGCAGTTTCCACCGCATTCACAATCCATTGTAACACACCTCTTTATTCATTTTAGAATAGTATGGAGTTAGGTAGGGAAATAAGTTGCCCTAACAAAGTTCGGGTTTACGGGAAAAAGCCTAATCCGCTGTGCAGTTCCCACAGATCCATATACCATGCCACATATCCAACAGTACAATCTCTACCAACGTCGTGATCGCGCTTAAGATCACATTCGAGCGGCAAATATGTAAGCGAAGCATACATCGATGAGAACGGCTATGTGAACGCGCTTGACGCACGCATGATTATGCAGGCAGCGGTTCGCGATAGAATTGTGACCGTGACGAGGGTTCACAATCCTGCTGAAGGTGGCTTACCGTACCCGTCTCGCCAGCCCGTCCCGCGACAGGAGCACGACACGACTGACCGGAGCGTCGTCTGCGATTCTGTATCCGATTTCGTCTGCGATCTTCGATGCAAAAGCGAGCACCTCGTCGTGGTCTGGCATCGCGTCTCTGCTTAAGCGTTTCCTCGAAAACCCGAGGTGCATGTACGCCTTGATCTCGATATGATCCGGCTCGCACATTTGCAGCAGGCGCCCGTACCCCTCCGGATCGAAAACATTTACTCCTTTGATGAGCGTAATCCTGACCGCGGTTCGCATCCTTGACCGGGCACCCCCAAGTATCTCCAGCGATTCCTGGATCTGTTGCCAGAAATTCCCGATTGGGTTGCATACCCGCAGATATGTAGCCTCATCAGGTGCATTCAGGCTGATATAAAGCTGTGTTGGCGAGATTTTAGCAACCATGTCTGGTTGCGTGCCGTTTGTCACCACAAATGTCGTCATCCCATCCCGCTTGAACTCGTCGATCAACTCTGGCAGGTGCGGGTAGAGCGTGGGCTCGCCTGCAAGCGATATTGCAACCTGGTTCGGCTGCTTCGCCTCTTTTAATGCACCCTCATCAGTGGTATCTGACCCGCCGTACCCAGAGATTAGGCGCAGGTGTTTTGCAATGATAGACCCCTTGATTTCAACTGGAGAATCCCAATCAGTAGGCGCTGGTAACGGCACGGCATGTTCAATTTGCCGCCAGCAGTGCAGACACCGGTGGTTGCATGACAGCGTGGGCGTCATCTGGATGCATCGGTGTGACTGGATGCCGTAGAACTGCGACTTGTAGCAGCTTCCCTCGCCTCGTATCGATCGGTTCAGCCAGAGACAGGGCTTGACCGCGCTGTGTCTGCCTGCGACGGGGTAGCCGCCTCGTTCTGACTGACTACCTGATTTTGATTTTGATCTGGTTCTCATTCTTTCACAACCCGGTTCTTTTTGGGTACAATCTAAATTTTTCAATGAAATACGCTCGGATTTTGTGTTGAATCGTCCGGAGATTTTTTTTTATTATTTTGTTGTTGTCAGATCGATCCCACGCGGTGGTAAAAGCCACTGGATTTAAACACGGAGAGCACATAGAAACCATAGAGCACATGGATTTTAAATCAACCCTCTGTGCAACTCCGTGTCCTCTGTGGTTTTATCCCCTGCCGATGTCGTTTATGTCAGTCGCGGTGTTGTATATCCAACTGAACATTACAGTTTATAAGTGGGGCGGCGGTTCCGAACCGGAAAATCGGTTTATCGGACCGCCGCCGCGGTTCTATCGTTCTTACGCGGGTTCAGCTGGTAACAGCCGCATCACAGCCCTTTCTTCCCGGGTATTTTCTCTTTAATCGCCTCAATCAGTTTCTCAGCCGTCCATCCACCATCCGGAGCCGAGCTTATCAGCACATACCCGACCCCGCCAAGCGCAGCAAGGAGTAGGAGTATGACTGCCACAAGCACGGTCTTTGACTCACTCGCGGTAACCGTAATCTCGCCCGATTTGTCGCCGATCCGCACGGTATATGCACCTGCCTCCGCGATCTTGTACGTGAACTGTGCTGTTTCGGTATCGCCAACCGCAAGGGTGAAGTTCTGCGAACCGGCATCGGTGACTGTGCCATTACCGTCGTCGATCACCAGTTCTGCGCGGTATGTGCCCTCGATATCGCCGACGTTCGTGACGTTGGTGGTGGTGGTGAAGCTCTTCCCTGTGGCAACCTCTGCCGGTAGGCTGATGCCATCAAGCTCGAACTTTGCCGCGGGGATAGACACCGTGATCTTCTCGCTTGCATCGATATACCTGCTCTTGCTTGCGGTAACCGTATACGTGCCAGTCTCCTCGTGCGAGTACGTCAGGCTTCCGGTATCATCGGTCTCTCCAATCTCCTCGTCGTCCCAGGTGATCATCGCGCCCTCTATCGCATCGCCGTCAGACGTCACCCTGATGATCATTTCCTCGTCCGGATCAACCACGTCAGGCATGGCAAGATCCAGCGCATCC
>JAUVEF010000024.1 GCA_030594905.1 Methanosarcinales archaeon | reverse complement strand
ACATAAGCGTCATCCAGGACATAGAACGGGCTTTTTTGTACGATACTCTCTTTTGTGATCAGTTTATCGATCTTATTGGCAACCAGAAGTTCGGCAGCCTTGAGCCCCTTTCTCTTTTCTAATGTGGCAAATGGATTCTTCAGAAACCTCATGTCGATGAAATCGTTGTTATCTATCCGCATATCGAATATGCAGAAGTATTCCGCCTCCCCAAAATGCCCGGAGACTTTAGATAGCAGACCATTGTTCTCGGTGCATGGAACCGCATACCTTATGATTCCCCGCTCCTCGGGCTCGATATGAATCAGTACCCGGTCAACGTTCTGTATCTCCGATTTAATCCGCGTCTCGATCTTACCGCTCAGTTGATGCGCCCTCTCAAGATCTTTCAATTTTGTTCCGATCTCCAGTTCTATAAATATGAACTTTCCAGAACTTCTTGCGGCAAGGGACTGTATCGCCCCAACACCAGGGGTCTCGGATGTGATCTCTCTTATCCGATTCAAACTCTCGTAATCGATGGATGCATCCAGCAGAACCTTTATCGAGTCTTTTAAGATTCCGTACCCGGCTCTGAAGATGAATATAGAAACCAGAATACCAGACGCAGGATCAAGGGAATAGAAACCCATGTAGTTTCCAAGTATTCCGACAAGCACCGCTGCGGATGCATAAGTATCTGCTCTTGTATGCTCCCCATCCGCAATCAAACTGGGTGAGTTCTCCTCTCTTCCGACTTTGAGCTTGTAACTGCTCAGAAGCAGGGTGAATAACAGCGACACCAGCGCAGCCGTAATCGCGTACGGGACATTTGTCAGGGCGTTCATCACGGTAAACTTCTCAACTGATGTGAGAACAATCTCATATCCAGCGTAAATGATTGCAAGAGCCAGAAAGAGGCTCACGATATTCTCCACCCTGTAAAATCCATAAGGAAACGTCTCTGTGGGCTTACGATCTGAGATCTTGAGACCTATGACAACCCCGAAGGAACTGATCACATCCGTGAGTGAGTGGACCGCATCAGCAACCAGCGCGATACTTCCTGATAGTGTGCCTGCAAGGAATTTGATTACTGCCAGAAATGCAGTCACCCCCACGGATATCAGGGCGGCTTTCTTATCTCTCGCTACACGCACCATCTAGAAACAATTGGCTGGTACACATCTAATACTTACCCCGTGAACCTGAATATCACAACTGCGCAACTCCTTATAGATTGTTATCGCGCCCAGGGGGGAAGTTGAATGTGCGAATGTGGCGTTATCTTCGCGGATAGTTTCAATACTGTTTTTGAAAGATTGGTGTATGTTTGCATTTGTTTACCGCAACTGAACTATTTTGGTGGTATTTAGAAATAGTGACTACCAAATGATATGTCCAATATCTTCTATGGCGATTTGTTGCAATCCTGCGCGATACTATCCAAGCTCCTGCACGTCTTTTTTTAGCCTCCTGCACGTTTTTTCAGGCGGTCAATTATTTGATTAAAATATGATTTTCAAAGTTGACCTGCAAACAAGAACTCAGGTATTTACCAGCGTGACAGCCCCCGGTGGATTTGCTTCACATTCACAAATGTCATTCGTCCATGTGTTGTGTCGAACACTAACAGAGCGGAAGTGGGCGCGAGTCAGAGACTCAAGCAGCCGCTGGATGGCGATAGTGAGGTTGAGCGGCTAAACACGTACCTTTTTATATATCCTGCACGAGATGAGACCGTTTACGTCTCCCTGGTATATCGCCAGATGAACCGGATAAACAGGATGTTGAGTTGACGACCATGGCAGGGTAGGAAAATGGCTTATAAATGGATCGGGATGAAATAATGAGAAGATCATTGCCATTGCAGGAATTAATCGACTTCGACGAGCTTCAAGAGATTCAAGATGGATTCGCAAAAGTTATCTGCACATCTTCAGTAATCTTTTCACCGGAGGGGGACGCCCTGACTCGTTTCAGCAACCCGACCGGTTTTTGTTCGCTGATCCAGTCAACCAACGATGGGATGCGGCGATGTTTCAAGTCATTTGCCGATATGGGTCAAAAAGTCCTCACGTCAGATGAGCCGATGCTTATGCGCTGTTTCGCGCACGGTGTACACTTTGCCGCACCGATCATAATCGATGGTGAACGCAAAGCAACGATGTTCATGGGACAATTTGTAACCGAGGAGTTCTCCCCCGAGCAATTTAAGGAACTTGAAGAGATCGCCATAGAGATCGACGTGGATCCGGACCTGCTGGTTGCAGAAGCAAAGAAGATGCGCGTGGTCCGGGAAGCTACAATCCGGAATTATGCAGCCTCATTATCGCAGACCGTTGGGGTCATCGCAAGGCTGGGCGCGCAGGCAAACGAACTCATGCGGGCAAAAGATGCGCTCCAGGAGTCACACGACGAACTGGAGTCCCGTGTAGAAGAGCGCACCGCGGAACTCGCTTTAGCAAACACCGGACTGAAGCGAGAGATCGCCGAGCGCAAGCTTGCCGAAGATCATATTGAGCGCCTGAACAGTGTTCTTAAAGCCATCAGGAATGTTAACCAGTTGATCGTATCTGAAAAAGACAGGGACGACCTCCTCCGGAAAGCCTGTGACATCCTGTTAGAGGCGCGGGGCTACGATGCTGCATGGTTCGGACTCCTGCGGGATGATGCAACCTTTGAGATGGTTCTGGGTTCCGACTCAAGACGTGATCCTTCCCGCTTCCGTGATGATATTGTTAGCAGGGGTCCTTCACAGTGTTTCAAAGACGCGCTTACCCGGAAAGAGACGATTACGATCGTTGACAAATCCGTGGAGTGCAAAGATTGTACATTCGGGAGCGCTTATGTCGGCAACGCAACTGTGACCATACGTGTCGAACATGCAGAAAGGCTCTTTGGGCTGCTTGCAATCTCGCTTGCCGCCGGTGTCGCTGCCGACGACGATGAAAAAAGACTCCTCGGAGAGGTTGCTTCAGACATAGCTTTTGCGCTCCATGACATTGAACTGGATGAGGCGCGTAAAGCCATCGAGAATGCACTCCGGGAGAGCGAGGAGAAGTACCGCACCTTAATTGAGAATATCCAGGATGGTGTATTCCTCATTCAGGACGGGGAGCTTAAGTTTGTCAACGAGGCGTTTGCAAAGATACCGGGGTACACAGTGGAGGAGATCCTCGGGATGAATTTTGGGGAACTTGTTGCGCCAGAGGACAAGGATATGGTTGCTGATCGCTACGTCAAGATGATGGGGGGGGAAGATGTGCTCATGGAATATGAGTTTCGGGGCGTGCAAAAGGACGGGGCTACGCGAATCGCCCTCCACATGACTGTTGGACTTATTGATTATTATGGCAAGCCAGCGGCGCTTGGAACGGTGAAGGATGTAAGCAAGCACAAAGCGATGGAAGATGCGCTCCGGGAGGGCGAGATCATGTACCAAGCCCTATACGATTCATCCAGGGACGCAATCATGATATTGAAGCCTGAAGGGGAATTTTTCAGTGGAAATTCTGCCACTCTGGCGATGTTCGGATGCAAAGACGAGGAAGAGTTCACAGCTATGACCCCGGCCGACATCTCTCCCGAGTACCAGCCGGACGGGTCACTGTCCCTGCCAGAATCCCAGAAGGCGATGGCGATCGCAATGGAGAAAGGGTCGTATTCCCTTGAGTGGAAACACAGACGGCTGGATGGTGAGGAGTTTTTTGCTGATGTTTTGCTGACCAAAGTGGAACTTGATCACAAAAAATTTTTGCATGCTACGGTTCGGGACATAACCGGGCGCAAGATTGCAGAGGCGGCTCTGCGTGAGAGCGAGGCGAAGTACCGCACCTTAATTGAGAATGTCCAGGATGGTGTGTTCCTCATTCAGGACGGGGAGCTCAAGTTTGTCAACGAGGCGTTTGCAAGGATACCAGGGTACACAGTGGAGGAGATCCTCAGGATGAATTTCGGGGAACTTGTTGCACCAGAGGACCTGGATATAGTTGCTGATCGCTACGCCCATATGATGGCAGGAGAAGACGTGCCCATGGAGTATGAGTTTCAGGGCATACGGAAGGGCGAGGATACGCGAACCACTGTTCGCATGACCGTTGGGCTCACCGAGTATCAGGGCAAGCCGGCAGCGATCGGAACGGTGAAGGACATAACCGAGCGAAAAAGCATGGAAGATGCACTCCAGGAGAGCGAAGAACGGTTTAGAATGATGTTTAAGAACATGAGTAACGCCGTAGCTGTTTATGAGGTGATTGACGACGGGCGGGATTTCATTTCCAAGGATTTTAACCGGGCAGCAGAGAAGCTGGAGAATATGAAGAGAGAAGACCTGATCGGTACAAGCCTGCTCGATGTGTTTCCCGAAGTGGTTGATTTCGGACTTTTCGATGTTTTTCAGAGAGTGTGGCAGACCGGAAAACCAGAGCACCACCCGATCACACTTTACAAGGGTGAGAGAATCAGTAGCTTGAGAGAAAACTATGTTTACAAGCTGCCATCTGGCGAAATCGTTGTGATTTACGAGGATGTAACCAAGCGCAAGCGACAGGTAGTGGCGTAATCTGCGATAGTTTATCATAACATACAAAATAAGAGGATTGGGGGGCGGGTGGATTATGAAATCCACGTTGATCAGTGGCTAAAAACTTTTGTCAGCCACGGATTAACACCGATTTTTTCACAAAAAATCGAGTAAAAACTGCCCTCCGGGTCGGAAGACCGTTTTTGATCAAAAGTTTGGTGAATAGTTTGCGAGTGGGAAATACCATCCGGGCTGGAAGCCAGTTTTTGATCAAACTTTTGTGAAAAGTTTGGTGAATAGTTTGCGAGTAAGAAATGCCCTTCGGGCAGGGCTGGCGGTATACTTTTTCGTAGATGAAATGGTGTGTAGAGTGACTGGACGCTATAGTGCATATACCGTGAAAAAACCACGCGATTAACACAAGAAGAGGGTGGTCTTTCTTGTAGAAATCTGTGCAATCTTGTGGTTATACTCGAGCATACGGCATAAACTGCGCTTTTTACCAACAGACTAAAAAACAAGGGCATAAATGTAATTTATATGGAATAATTCAAATTTTTAAGTGTAATAAATAGATTATGCGGGTGTAAATTTGTGTAATGAGCGAAACGAGCCGATACATCATTCTTTGTGCATGAAAATATTGATCGAGCACAAGATCATGAAAATTCCAAAAACGATTTTTAATGTGATCGCAGGCAGGATATTTGCAACGATGGCGCCGAAAATGGCTCCGATCAGCGATGTGGGGATCAGGAATTTTATTGCGTCGGTGTCTATGTTATTAAATTTCTTGTGGAATATCGCTCCTGCGAGGGTGGTTGGTAGAATAACCGTTAGTGAAGTGGCGACTGCTTCGTGTATCGACAGTCCGAAGAAAAGGCTTAGCATTGGAACCATTATCACGCCGCCACCGATGCCAAATAGGGCAGAAGCCGAACCTGCGATTAGACCCAGAATCACCAGAAAGGGGTATGCACTGGTATTTGAAACCGTCTCGGCAGGAAAATTTATTATCCCTGCTAATTTTAATCCCATAAAAAATAAGAGAAAGGCGAATAATTTTGTTAGCAGTTTGACATGCATCTTATTTGCCAGTTCAGCACCAAACTTTGCACCGATGATCGAGCCTGCAACGATAAATAACACGATAAAGAATTTGATATTGCTGCTTTCTATGACATAGTGCGCTATTATTCCAACAAAAGCAGTAGGAACTATTATTGCTAATGAAACACCGATGGCTCTCTTTATGTCGTAATTAAATGAGAGGATCAATGCGGAAACCAGAATTGCCCCTCCACCGATGCCCATAGCAGCGCTACAGAACCCTACGACCAGACCAAGAAGTAGCAGATTGGGCTTTTTCATGATATATACCCTATAACATCCGGTCACTATATGCACCATTTTCCTTTACGAAAACGTATATCGCCAGCCCCCGCCCGGAGGGCATTTCTTACTCGATTTTTTGTGAAAAAATCGTTTTTCATCCGGTATCCCGTTTTGACGAAACCCATGTAAAAACGTTGCTCGTCAGAACGGGTTGCGGCGCGCTGGCAGGTATTTTTATGTACACGCGGCACAATTTTGATCAGGGATATGATGGTAAGGAAAATAAAAACCGGCAATGATACAAGAGCGGTCTTCACCCCGGAACTGGACAAAACCATAAAGCAAGGCGGGGCTGCAATCGCAAAGATCCTGAAAAACGACCCTGGGGGGAGGAGCGTCCGAGATCTGATTGAATATCACTTGCGAGAGATCGATGATGGCACACGCGATGATCTTGCGATGGCTCTTGCCCTGGCGTTTGATGAGGCGGTCGAGCAGACAATAGCGTTTCCGCTATTTACCAATGATTCAATGGTGATTGCCGAGTATGGGCAGATAGGCGTGCCTGAGCGGGTTCTTACGTTTCTCCGCTATCTTGTTTCACTCTATGGTGCACGAGCAGAGGATGCGGTGATCTGTCTGGAGCAGCCCGACGGACTGAAACAGACATATTTCACTACCAATTACGACGAAACCGGCACACCGCGAAGCATCACGATGAAACTAACCAGAGCGGACAACGATTCGATCAGCATCACCGACGAACCGGATTCGTACCTTTTTTTGGTCTATCAGCTGCTTGAGCGGCTGGCTGGCATCGAGCTTCCGGATGCGCAGGACAGGAGCGTTATTGATGCACTTGAAAGTATCGGGGACAAAGTTGACGGCAGGATCCGGAGCGGTGCCAGAGACCGCATCAATGATATTATCAGAGAAACCAAATCGTGATGGAAGAATATTTGCTCTCTGGAAGCATTCTCTGCGGTGACAATTTTGAGGTGACAGAAGGCTACATCTGTATCCGTGATGGTGTTATCATAGAGGTTTGCGAAGAATCGGGACCTGTGGACGCGCGGGCACACGGGATCATCGTGCCATGTTTTGTGAATGCACACACGCACATCGGCGATTCGGTGCTAAAAGACCCCCAGGTCACTGATCTTGCCAGTCTCGTGCAACCGCCCGATGGACTCAAGCACCGGGTATTACGCACAACTGACACGCACGATCTTGTGCGGGCGATGCGAGCAAGCATTCATGATATGGCTGCAACCGGCACCTGCGCATTCGCTGATTTCAGGGAAGGGGGCTTGCGCGGGGTGCATGCACTGCAACAGGCGTCAAGCTGCACTCATGTGGATGCGGTGATCTTTGGCAGACCGACTGGTGCTGGCGGTGATGATGGAGATGATGATAATGATGGCATATATGGCAGCGATGATGCAGACATGAAGGGCGTGACTGACCTTGAAGATGAGATCGGCTCGATCCTTGGCTGCGCGGATGGTATAGGAATCAGTAGCACGAGTGATTACGAAGACGGGGTCGCAGCGGCAATCGCGGAGTGCACAACGAAATACGGCGGCAGGTTTGCGATCCATGCAGGTGAACTCAATTCGACAGATATCAAAGATGCGCTAGCGCTAAACCCAAGTCTCCTGATACATCTGACGCACGCATCGACTGATGACCTTTGCCGGGTTTCTGATCAGAATATCCCGGTTGTGGTCTGTTTGCAATCGAATCTCCTGACCAGGGTTGGCATGCCGCCGGTTGAGACGATGTTTGCTGCGGATGTGACAGTTGCCGCCGGAACCGACAACGTGATGTTTAATTCGGTGGATATGTTTGCAGAGATGCGCTTTTTGTCTTCAGTCTTCACTCTGAGCGAGCAGCAGGTGCTTGGGATGTGTACCAGGTCTGGTGCGCTCGCACTCGGTCTAAACTGCGGGACCATCGAAAGGGGGTTAGATGCGAAGGTGATGGTACTTGATAAGGATTCTTACAACCTTGTGGGTGCAAGAAACATCCTCAGAAGCGTGGTGCGTCGTGCAAGAGCAGGGGACATTCTATTCTGTTCCGGCGGCATCACCCGCAGTCAGTGTTCGATATGAGACTTGTTTGCCTGCGCAACCTCGCGTATAATGTCGCTTGCACTCAGTATTCCAACAGGTCGCTGCGATGCGCCAACACCTTTCTCTGACAGTATAAGTAACCGGTGTGTGCCTCGCTCGGTCATGGCTCTTGCTGCCTGTTTGAGGGTGGCATTCGGCGCAATCGCAATCAGGTACGGAGACATAACATCCTCTGCAGACAGCTGTTCGGGATTCGGTTTGCCAAGCACCCTGATTATATCCATCTCTGATATGAAACCGAGCACATCCCCGTGTTCACCAATCACTGCCACTCCTGATAGATGCTGGTTGGTCATCTTCTCTGCGATGTCCTTAAGCAACGTCTCGGCAGATGCGGTTACTACTCCGCGCGTCATCACGTCACGGATCAATTTTTCACATGATTTCATCATATTCATCACCCGTTGTCGGTCTGTATACTCGGGAACTGCATCCCCCGGTTGTACGCAGCCCACAGTTGCACCAAACCAGATATAGTATCTTGATTGGACTGCCCACAACCAGTTAATACTATATTACACGCCAGTTAAGAAAAATGTATCGATCACTGGAATATACGCTGCCATTACCGGCAAACAACTCTGACAATACGCTCTGACGGCTTTATGTAGAATCTGGCATCTGTAAATTGCTCGCTTACCCGGATATTTGTTTTTGCGTGGAGTGATAGCTCCCGCGTGGTGAACGATCCGGATTTCGCCATAGCCATGTACGGAATCAGTTGATCTGCCAGATAAATATCCACCGCGGCTTTAGAGTCGAGTTCTTTAATAATATCATCTGCTGCATCAGATCCAACCACCTCGGCGGGTTTCCCAGGCTCCCCGAGCGCAGATCCACCGATATGACCGCACCAGAGCGTAATTCCGCTGCCTGTTGATGCAACACCCTTTCCCCGGGACGTCACCGTGGTAGCAGTATCGATCTTAACATCATACCCATGATCATGCAGTCTGGCGATAGCCGCACTACGCTGCCTTTTTGCGACGTGTTCAGGGAGCCTTGACGAGTGCGAGCAGCCATGAACCGTACCGGAAGTTTTTTCGAAAAAATCGGCACCGGAAATCCCGGATGGCTCGATAACAACCCGGACACGCCCACCCCCGCGCGGGTAATAGCCTCGCCTCATAACCTCGATGTTTACATTACACCCCATCAGCGCGAGCGCAGGCAACAGTATGTGGCGCAGGTGGTCGATTGGCGGGCTCCATTTCACGTCGGTGCCGCCTGTGATGTCAAGGACGACCGTATCTGGAGCATGGAGTGCAACAGGGATCAGACACTGGAGAAGGAGCGAAATACTACCGGCTGTGCCGATATCCATGCGATACGTCCCGCCGATGATCTCGCCTGGGATGAATGTCAGTTCTGTGGACCTAATCTCATCGCCTGTTATATCAGCCCCCGTAAGTTCAGTCATCACCCTAATTGCTGTCAGGTGCTGAGCCGAAAGCCCTGGTTTTGGGCGGTTTTTGCGAATATGGATAATCTCAACGGGCGTTTTCGTAATCGCAGCCATGGCAACAGATGTGCGCAGGATCTGCCCACCGCCCTCTCCAAACGAGCCGTCGATGGTCAGCATAGATCAGGATCGACCATACAGTCGCCTAAAGCAGCCTTGCTGGCACGACCTGTTTCGCGATCAGGTCTCCGTAACTCTCCTGTCCGCGTATTAGGTCTACCTTACCCGCGCTGATCAGAACCTCTGCACACCGGCAGCGCCCGTTATACTGGGAACTCATGGAAAACCCGTACGCACCAACATCGAGCACGGCAACCACGTCGCCAGGTTCGATTGGTGGCAGTTTACGATTCCTTGCAATGACATCTCCTGATTCGCAGATCGGTCCCACGATATCATACGTTTCCGTCCCGTCAAGATCAGCTTTGTTCGCAACAACCACCTCGTGGTGCGCATCATACATCGCAGGGCGGACCAGCAGATTGAGTCCCGAATCCACGCCCACAAAAGTCTTTGCCGCCTTTTTTATAGTATTTACACCCGTGAGAAGAATGCTTGCATCGCCGACGATGTATCTGCCCGGTTCAAGTATCAGTTTTGGAGATATTCCAAGACTTTTCGAGCGCTCGTTAAACGTTGGAAGGATTGCGCCAGCAAGATCGCGTGGTTCTGGCGTTTCCATCTCCTTCTGGTACGGGATGCCAAGCCCACCCCCGAGATCAACAAATTTGAGATCAACGCCGAGTCTCGTGATCTGTTCTACCAGATCCATCATCTTTTCGACCGCCTCGCCAAAAGGAGCAACATCGATGATCTGTGAGCCGATGTGACAGTGGATGCCGACCGGGCGCACCCCTCTGAGTTTTTTTGCCTCCTTGTACGCTTTCACCACGTCAGCGTACCCGATTCCAAACTTGGATGCTGCAAGACCGGTTGCGATCTTCGGATGGGTGTCAGGAGAGACGTCCGGGTTGACCCTGAATGCAACATCCATCGTTTTGCCGGATTTGACAGCGAGATCAGAGAGTGCATACAGTTCGTGCAGCGAATCCATAGAGACGCGCACTCCGGCATCAATTGCCATCTGTAGCTCGTTTAACGTCTTTGAATTACCATTAAAAAGAATCCGATCAGGCGGAATGCCTGCGAGGAGTGCTGCATAGAGTTCGCCGTCAGAGAAGACGTCCGCGCCAGCCCCTTC
>JAUVEF010000189.1 GCA_030594905.1 Methanosarcinales archaeon | reverse complement strand
AATCAATGACAAGCTGGACCGGTCTGCGCTTGACTTAAGCGGCGGGCAACAGCAGCGGCTCTGCATCGCAAGAACGCTTGCAGTAAAGCCAAAGGTGATACTCTTTGACGAGCCTTGTAGTGCGCTTGATCCGATCTCGACAGCGAAGATCGAGGACTTGATCAACAACTTAAAGCGTGACTACACAATCGTCATCGTGACGCACAACATGCAGCAGGCTGCCCGGGTGTCAGATCACACGGCGTTTTTCCTGCTTGGCGAGTTAATCGAGTTTGGGAAGACAAAACAGATCTTTGAGATGCCGGAAGAGAAGAGTACTGAAGATTATATTACCGGTAGATTTGGATAGGTGTAAAAAACTCGGGGTCTGTGGCGGTGCGAAGTAGAGCGTACCAGCAACCGCACCACGGTAGCAGCAATAATCCTGCTGCAAACTAACATGGTGTTAGAAAACGTCAGAATCAGTGAATTACATCAGTTACGCCCGCAATAATAGAAAACCCCCCCCATCCTCCTGCCCCTCATCGCATACGCTACCGGTTCTTCAGGATGCCTCTTGCGGCAAGCACGCCTGTTGCGGCGGCATTGACGATATCGCGTGAAAGTCCGGTGCCGTCTCCCGCTGCAAAGAGATTGCACACGCTGGTCTCCATGTTTCGGTCAACGTCGACTTCCATTGCATAGAATTTAATCTCAGGAGCGTACAGAAGCGTTGAATCTGACGCAACTCCTGGTATGATCTTGTTTAGCACCTCAAGCCCCTCAATGATATCCATCACGATTCTGTGAGGAAGCGCCATCGATATGTCGCCCGGGGTCACGTCCTTGAGCGTGTTCTGGACCTGATTTCGCTTGATTCGGTCTTCGGTCGATCGCCTGCCTCTCCGCAGGTCGCCCATGCGCTGCAACACCGGCTTTCCACCGCCGATGGTTGTCGCAAGCTTTGCGATCGAGACGCCGTACCGGGTCGTGTTCTCGATTGGGTGTGTGAGCGCGATTCTGACCATGAATGCAAAATTCGTATTATCGGACTGTTTGTTCGTCATAGAATGACCATTTGTGGCTATGAATCCAGGATATTCCTCTTTGACGACAAAGCCATGTTCGTTTGTACAGAATGTCCTGATGAAATCGTCATATCGGTTGGTCTGTATATGGAACTTCGGATCGCGGTTGATGTGCGTGATTGGATCCATGATGATGGCAGATACCTCGACACGCACGCCGACGTCGATGCTCCCGTATCTGGCAGCGATGCCATGTGTCTCGACCATCGTGTTCACCCAGTTCGCGCCGATCCTGCCCGGTGCAGCGATCACGTAACCCGCTGTAATGGTCTTGCCGTTCTCGAGCACCACGCCATTGCAGGTATTGTTATCGGTGGACAGGTCGGTGACATTGCTGCTCAGCAGAAATTCGATCCCTCTCTTGACAAGGTCGTCCTTGAAGTTCCCGATGACGACGGGTGCGTTATTCGATCCGATGTGCCGCTGCGATATGTTGATGAACCGCGCCCCTACCGATGCAGCACGCCGCTTCAGACGCTCCACCGCCCGGTCATTCGGCTCTTTGAGCACATCGGGAGCTCCGTACTTTAAGAAGACCTCGTCCACATGGCGGATAAGGTTCCATGCTTCTACGTGGTCGCCGGTCAGCAGGGCAAGATCGCCGCCTATATCGGGTCGCAGATTCAGGGTGCCGTCTGAGAATGTGCCAGCCCCGCCAACGCCTGACATAATACCGCATGGCGTACAGTGCGCACAGATACTGGTCCTATCCATCGGACAGTTGCGGTCGCCGATGTCCCGCCCGGCGTCGATAACCAGCACACGCAGGTTAGAATCCGCCAGTTCATCGGCTGCGAACATGCCAGCCGGACCTGCGCCGACGATGATCACGTCATAATCATTGGTCATTGAACACCTATCTGGGATGGAGGTTATATATCTGTGGTGGTGCCGAGACTCATGTCCGCGGAATTCCGTGAATTCAGGCACACTCAAAAGGCGAATGTTGCCACGTTTTGTGGGGGGGGGGCGGTCGTGCCACCACCGTGCTGACGGTTGTTATGATGCCGCTACTCCAGAATCACATCTACTGCTCTCCAGGGTTTTTCCGGATATCTAAGAAGCGTCCGACGGCTTTATACCCGATAAATGACATACATTTGAATTATAGTGCACTCGGGTTACAGTTCGCATCTGCACGAACCACAACGATAGGAGGAAGAGTATATGGGACGATATTCAATCGATGAATTCATAGAGGCGACAGGACAGCGCGATCTTGGCGAAGGTGCGTTTGAACTGGAACGGGATCGCCTGCTCGAGCTAAATCTTGACGGGATGGTCTGGACAAAGAAAGGATCAATGGTAGCATACACCGGCGACGTTAAGTTCACGCGGGAGGGCGTGCTGGAGCACGGGCTTGGAAAGCTGGTCAAAAAAGCGGTTACCGGAGAAGGCGTGAGTCTGACAAAGGTGGAAGGCACGGGAAAAGTGTATCTGGCTGATGATGGTAAGAAGATCTCCATAATCAATCTTGATGACCAGGCAATTTACGTCAATGGAAACGACCTACTTGCATTCGAGGAATCGATCAATTGGGACATTAAACTGCTGAAAAAGGTTGCCGGGATCATGGCAGGCGGACTCTTCAATGTGAAACTTGAAGGGACCGGCATGATCGCCATTACCACGCACTATGACCCGCTGACACTCAAGGTGACGCCGGATCGACCCGTGTTCACAGATCCAAATGCCACGGTGGCATGGTCCGGAAGCTTAAGCCCGGATATAAAGACAGACGTCTCCTTAAAGACGCTTGTCGGACGCGGGAGCGGTGAATCGCTACAGATGGCATTCAAAGGAGATGGCTTTGTGGTTGTCCAGCCGTACGAGGAAGTGTATCTCCAGGGGACTCCGCAGTAAGTTGTGGCGAAATTAGTGGAAACATTATTTTTATAAGTAGGTTAATAAATATGTCAATACATATAGCAGTGTTGCATAAAGAAGAGGATATGTATATAGCAGAGTGCCCGGAAGTTGGCACAGTCAGTCAGGGGAATACTATAGAAGAAGCGATAA
>JAUVEF010000141.1 GCA_030594905.1 Methanosarcinales archaeon | reverse complement strand
CCTTTTGGTACTTAAGCATGATTGTGACTTCCTCCCCGCTACAAGTAGCGGGGCTTCCTGATTCATAGCGGTTGCTCATACAACCATCTCCACCGGCGTTAATTCCCCGCAGTCCGCGGGTACATATCTGTTCTTGATGTTGATTGCGGCGTTGTGATCCCGCCCCATGACTGCCCAACAGTCAGGACATCGGTATGTCCTCAGTGATAGCGGCATCGACTGGATACTATCGCAAACAGAGCATTGTTTTGATGTGTTTCTCGGATTAACCAGTTCTACGATCCCACCAGCGTATTCTGCTTTGTAGGTCGTGAAATTGATTAACATGCTCCAAGATGCATCGTGAATTGATCTTGCGAGATGATGGTTCTTAACCATGTTTTTGATCTGCAAGTCCTCAAATACAATTTGATCATAGGCATCTGCAAGTATCCGGCTTGTTTTGTGTAGATAGTCCTTTCGAGCGTTTCTCACTTTACGATATATCCCTGCAAGGACAATTTTTTGTTTATTCCGGTTACTCGATCCCTTCTTTTTCCGTGACAGGTCTCTATGCGATTTCTTCACCTTTGAGTCGTACTTATCGAGTGTTTTGGGATTCTCGATCTCTGTACTGTCTGATAGTGTCGCAAGCGTTGTTATCCCAACATCCACACCAACAGATGTTTCAATCTCCTTTTTCTCTACATCTGGTAGTTCCACACTGAAGGATGCATACCACTGATCGCCATCGCGCTTGATCGTGCAGGTCTTGACTATCCCCCCGATCTCTCGATGCTGGAAGATTCTTATCGCTCCGATCTTCGAGAGATGGAGTTTACCATCTTCGATCTTATACCCCGTTCCGTAAGGATCGGGATATGTGAAACTATCGTACCGATTCCTGCCCTGAAATCGCGGGTATCCGGAGGTCTCGCCATTCTTAACGCGTCTGAAAAAGTTCTGAAAGGAGGCGTCTACACGACGCAAGACGTTTTGAAGGATGTGAGCGTACACACTGATAATCTATATATTTCATCCACGCGGCTTGATCGTAATATGATAGTCCGCAGTGACAGTCCTGATATGCTACTTTCCGGTCGTGTAAGGGGTCGTTGTATAGTTTCCGGCACATAGAGAGAACGTGCAGTAATATGATGTTTTGCTTCCGCGTGGGATAAATCCGATATTGGAATGTCTTACGCATCTTACCGACAAACTCTTTAATAGTATCACTCAAACAGTTTCTTCACCTTTGGTAGTGCTGAAGTCAGTGCAAAGACGACTGCCCTGTCGCCTGCATGAATCTGGTGGGTGCCTCTGGGCACAATCACATCGTTATCATGCACGATCGCGCTTACTATGGCGCCTTTCGGGAACTTGATCCTATCAAGGGTCTTCTTTGTCATCTTTGATCCGGGTGCTGCTATCAACTCGATGATCTCTGCCTGTTCACCCTCGATGGTTGCGAGCGACTCAACACCAGCACCCATGCTGACGCGCAGGACGCCGTCGATGGTTGCCTGTTTTGGCGAGAGTGCCGCATCGATGCCGACCATCTCAAAGAGTTCCATGTACTCGGATCGATCGACCTTGGCGATGACTTTCTTTGCGCCGAGTTGCTTTGCGAGCAGCAGGCAGAGAAGGTTTTTCTCGTCGCTGTCGATCGTTGCGATGACCACATTCATCGCACCCGCGCCTTCTGACCGTAGAAGCGCTTCATCGGTGCCGTCACCGTGTAGAACCAGTGCACTGGAAAGCGCACCTGCGACCTCCACACACCGATCCTCGTCTGCCTCGATGATCTTGAGATCGACATCGCCGCGCTCTGCAAGCAGCCTTGCGATGTAGAACCCGACAATGCCGGCGCCAACGATCATCACCTTGCTACGTATGTTCGTGCCGCCTCCAAACATCTCTTCGATCTCGGTTATGGCTTCCTGCTTTCCAATAACGATTATATGGTCATCTTCGTGCATGACATCGCTGCCGTGCGGAATCAGGACATCCTTCCCCCTGACAAGCGCGCTGATGACGCAGCAATCAGGAATCTCCGCATCCGCAAGCGATACTCCATCGAATGTCGTATCCCTGCCAACCTTGAACTCCATCATCTTGACCCTGCCATCGGCGAATGCTTCCATACCGACCGCAGATGGTACTGATATGATCCCTGCAACCTCTGAGGCAAGCGTCAGTTCAGGGCAGATCATATAATCCATGCCGATCTCTTCCCTGTGCGCAGTCGGCTTGTTTATATACTCAGGATTCGAGACCCTGGCTATCGTCGTGCACGTCTTCTCATCCTTTGTTAGCAGCTTCGTAGCGATGCAGGCGACGACATTGATCTCATCGTTGCCTGTAACAGCAACCACAAGGTCTGCTGGCAGAACCTGCTTTAAGATGCTTACATTGGCACCATTTCCTTGAATGACCTGCACATCCAGTTTACCCGCCCTTTCGCAGGATTCTTCCCTCTTATCGATGAGGATGATATCGTTATCCGCATACAATGTTTTTGCGATCGAGTACCCAACCTCCCCTGCACCGATAATTGCGATCTTCATCCGGTTTAGAGCCCCATCGCCTTGTTTGTCATCGTAATCGATCGCACCGCATCGCTCTCGATCTCAGTCATAGCCCGGATGCAGTCGATGTTCTCAGGTATTACGTCAGATTCCTGGTGTATCGCCTGAAACAGGTACAACTCGCAATCAGAGACGCTGACCGACTCCTCCCATATGCAGTTCTCCCACATATCGCTGCGTGGGCGGTTCATATCGCGTGCCAGTTCCATGACCTCCGCGGTCGAAGCCATCCCCTCACCGATGATCCGAATTCTTGAGTTTTCATCGAGAGCCTCGAGCACATCCTCAGACGTGCACGCCTCTTTCAGGTCCATGTTCACGATATGCAGGTGCATAAGCGTCGTTGGAACCTTGATCGCGACGGTATCGATATCGATCCCGGGAAGCACCGTCTTCACATCAGGTCCGTGATGGGACGGCATCTTCAGTTCAGGCACGATCGCATTTATGGGACCCTTCTTAATGTCCCCGGGATCGGCAGATCGCCTGCAGAGCGTCGCACGCACCTTCTCGACACCGAACTCGGCATCAAGCGTTGATAGGACCCTGGATAGTCCTGTTGTGTTGCAGGAGACGACCCTTGCATAATCGCATCCGAACGCCTCATCGTAGTTCGAGTGCGCATTAAACGAGATTCCAGCGAGTTCGTGATCCTCTCCGCCCTGCCACATCGCTTTTATACCGGCGGCATCGTAGAGTGCCTTGTTAGGTGCAGCAATCTTGTTAGGCGTGCAGTCCACAACAACGTCCCCTATCTCGAGCATATCCTCAACCGTGCCGCTCACTTCCATTCCGGCAGCCTCAAAGTCGGGTTCCCTGCCGGCAAGCACGTACAGCGGATATCCCTTCTCAAGTGCCATCCGAGCCTCGAAGTTCGGGCGCGTCTTTGCCACACCCAGAACCTCCATATCCGACTGGAGCGCGGCAGCATCTGCTACACGTTTTCCAATCGTTCCATAGCCATTAACCACAACTTTTACAGACATAGTTACCCCTGTATAGTCGCTTTTTCATTGGTTATATCTATTTCGCTGATTCGCCCGTGCACGGTTGTCACATCGCCAAGGATGCTGCGTAGTTCGATCGCATCACCATTTACGGCGATGTAAACGACATCCTCTGCAAGAACTGTTCCGTCCGGTTTTACCACCGTTAGTTCACACATGAGTTTGGGTATGCTGGGTTGGGGGATAAAACTTTTGCGTCTGCTCGAGGGTACCACGCTCATATAATGTATCGGCGCAAGACATCGCCTACATTCGTGATTGATTCAACACCACGCAATGCGGGCACTCCCGCGGAAGAGATACCTTAATAGAACAAAGTTTGAATGATAAACAAATATATCGCAGTGATCGCCGGCATGAGCATGATGCTGATGATGGTGACGATACGGATACCAATGATACAGATGATAACGAGGTGATTAAGGTGGCAGATTTGAGCAATAAAACGATACTGATGGTTATCGCACCATCGGATTTCAGGGACGAGGAACTCTTCGTCCCAAAGGATTTTTTCGAGAAGAGCGGGGCAGAGGTCGTGATAGCATCTGAGAAGAAGGGAACCGCGAAAGGGATGCTTGGCGGGACTGTGTCGATCGAT
>JAUVEF010000052.1 GCA_030594905.1 Methanosarcinales archaeon | reverse complement strand
GTTACGGGTTGTTCACATGCAGGGATCTGCAACATCATTGAATATGCAAAGAAAGTCTGCGGCGATGATCGAGTGGTCGACATAATTGGGGGATTTCACCTGCTTAAACCCTCTTACGAACAACTACAAGGAACACTTGAGTACATAAAGGAATTACAACCGGAAACGGTACATGCCGCCCACTGCACTGACTTGAATTCAAAGATTATACTATCTCAAGTTGTGGACATACGGGAGGTGGGTGTGGGCTTGAGATTGGTATATGAATGAACCCATCTAAGCCAGCATACAAGCAGTCTCCTTGTGCCTGAAGACGAGGAATACCGCAGGCTCCCGGCAGTTTGTCCGGTGCCGGACTCCTGCTGGCACCAGAACGCCTGTGCCCGGTCTCAGCACGATCGTGGACGTGTCCGACTCGATTGCGGCAACGCCCTTGTAATTGAGGAAAAACTCATCGTAGTCATGAACGTACCACTTGCCCTCGCCTTCGCAGAGCACCGCCCTGAGAAGCGAGTCGCCCACAAAGACCATGTCGTGGGGACGCCGGGGCGATGTTATCTGTTTTATTTCCTCTTCAAACTCGATAGCTTCTATATCCTGATTATTATTGGTTTGTGTCATGCAGGTCCGAAAACCTCCTTTGCCTTAACCATCCTGACGACGGCGTTATTATATGGCGTCTTGATTTCGTATTCCGTGCCCAGTTCCGCCACTTTTCCGTTCATGTAGTCTATCTCAGTAACTTTCCCGCGAACGATGTCCTGTAGCATGGATGATCTGTGATCTCTTGTCGGGGGAAGCAACTGGCCCCACAATACCTCCATATATTCATCAGGCGTGTTCATGCCCAGGTCCATGCCAGCGGCTTTCGCCACCAGGAATGCTTCGGAGATCATCTACGATTTTTTCACAAAAAATCGAGTAAAAACTGCCCTTCGGGTGGGGGATGGCGATATACTTCTCCGTAATTGAGTAAGAAATGCTCTCCGGGGTGGAAGACAGTTTTTGATCAAACTTTTGTGAAAAGTTTGGTGGAAAGTTTGCGAGTAAGAAATGCCCTTTGGGCGGGGGTTAGCGATATACATTTTCGTTGAAAAAAAACCGCCGGGCGGCGGGTGCTCACTCAATTGTTATCGTTTCGCCCAGCGTGACGTTTCCGTCGTCTGTTATCTGCCATTTGCAGTATTCGCCGAAGACATCGCCGACACTGTCAAAGGTGATCTCTCCTGATGCGCCCTGATAATTGATCTCTGTTCCATTCCTGATAAGTGCAAGCGCTGTTCCGATGTCAGAGACCTCCTCTCCAGGTGTGTTTGCCACGACGGGTATCGTGTCTCTGATCGTGGTTCCGTCTGCGCTCCCTGCTTTTTCAATCGCAAGAGCGATTATTACAGCCGCATCGTATGTGTTCGAGCTGAATGTGGTAGGTTCTCTCCCGAATTCTGCCTCGTAAGTTGTTGCAAAGACATCATACGCAGGACCTGCAGCTCGCGGGTCTGGTGACGTCCCTGTGAAACCTGCCACGATGTATTTGCCTTCGATGTCCTTCCCGACCTTCTCAGCCAGTTCATCGGTGCGCATACCCTCTGAAAGCAGCCAGTTGCTCGTGTCTATGGCGCCTTTCTCGTACGCTGCTTTGATGATTATGCTTCCGGTGTCAGGGTAGCCAACGAGAACGATAACGTCCGGATCGCTCTTAGATACCTTGTCAACCTCTGAATCGAACGTTGCTGCGGTCGATTCGTATTTAACACGGTCAACGACCGTTCCACCGAGTTTTTCGAACTCTTCCTTGAAGATCGCTTCAAATCCTACTCCATAATCGTTGTTGATGACAATCGTGCTTGCGGTGACGTATCCACTGTCATTCGCAAGTTTCGCCATCGCTTTGCCCTGCAGTGCGTCTGACGGAACGGTTCTCCAGTAGAATCCATCATCCTCGTACGTCGTGAAGTCAGGTCCGGTGTTGGATGGGGATATCTGGACGATCTTGTTGTTGATCGCTATGTTGATTATTGCCAGACTCACGCCACTTCCCGCAGCGCCGATCACTGCCGGAACCTTGTCGATAGTCGCCAGATGGTTCATCGCATCGTTTGCGATGGTCGTTGATGTCCCGGAGTCCATCGTGACGAGAGTGATATCGCTACCGAGAACGCCTCCATTCTCGTTCACCTGCTTTACTGCAAGCCGCGCTCCATCCTCCATCGGTCCGCCGTAAGCGGCAAGGTCTCCGGTGAGCGGCAGCAGCGTGCCGATCTTGACCGTCTGTTCTGTCGTTGCAGCCTCATGCTCAGATTCTGCGTCCTCAACGCCTTCCTGATCTGACGGGGTCACACAACCCGATGCCAGAACGAGAGCAAGAACCGCAAAGATTGTCAGGTACTTAATTCCCTTCAAAATCATTACCTCCTCTTTGTTTTGTATGTGTTTAGCACCCCATATCCAAGTAGCCAGAAAGGGCGCGTCTTTGGCAAAGCCGATGTCAGACAAGCCAGTTCACGCATATCCGCTCGCCTGCGACATCACCAACCAAAATTAATTGATTGATGTTATATAAATGTTCTGTGTGGGTTGTGGGGTGGGATTGGATGGGCGCGTGTGGTGGTAGTAATAGAGGGCGAGAAGATGACTGTGGATCCCCGGGCGTCGCAGCAACACATTTACAATTCCCGGACACAAAAACGATACGTACTCATGTATCTGGCACACCCAAGCATCCTCCTGCTGACGATCCCGGTACTCGTGGCAACAGCGTACCTGATCCGCAAGGGGCACAGGAAAGGAATACTCATAACCCGCGCCGCCGTATTCATCCTGCTGATCATATCGCTTGCATCCCCCTGCGATCTGGTATCACAGACCATCTTCGATGAAACGCCAAGTATCACCGTCATCGATGATCAAACTGACAGCATGGCGCTATTTGACAACGATACGGGGCTACGGGTGTATGAACGACTCAAAAGCCGCACCCCGACCGAGATCCGCCAGATCACCGGGAGCAGGACTGCGATCGGGGATGCAGTCACCGAGTTTTCCCGCGGAAACGACAATATTCTGCTCGTGAGCGATGGAAACAACAATCACGGGCTTGATCTGGCTGACACCATCGCTTTTGCAAGAGCGGTCAATACCACGGTCTGCGCCATCCAACTGAAGCCCGAGCAAAGCGACCTCAGCGTCGAAATATTCGGCGGAAAGGACATGATCGTGGAGAGCGAGCAGTCGTTTGCCGTTATGGTGCGGCAGGCAGCAAGCGACGGGAAGGAATCAGAATACACACTCTCTGTATGGATCGATGACAACAAAGTGGACGAGCAGGAGGTTCGTCAGACTGAACGGAAAAGGAGCATATCTATCGCACATACCTTCACAGAACTCGGATCCCACACCATAAAAGCGGAAATTGTGACCCGGAGTGAGGATATTAGAAAGATCAACAACGTATTCTACAAATCAGTCTATGTAGTCCCAAAACCAACGATTTTATCGGTGTGTGACCGCAGTTCTCCACTATCCCAGACGATTTCTGAACTGTATGACGCAACAACCGTCAGTTCGGCAACATCGATTGATCCCGCCCAGCAACTTGCAGTGGTACTCGATAATATCCATGCAAACGACCTTGACAAGGGCGAAATCGAGCGGCTGGGTGAATATCTCAGGAACGGCGGTGGACTCGTGGTTGTTGGGGGCGACCGGGCGTATGATACGGGCGGCTATTACAACTCACCTCTTGGGTTTGAGACGCTGCTCCCGGTAAAATCGAAGGAAAGTGCCGGAGATGGGTCAAACGTTGGCGTAGTGATTGTGATCGATATTTCGGGGAGTGTTGGTACGGCTTATGGTGGTGATACGGCGCTTAGTATGGAAAAGGCACTTGCAATCAACATACTGCGAGGGATTAATCTAAACGACCACATAGGCGCCATAGCATTCACTAACAAGGCACACATTGTGTCTCCACTGACAAGAGGTCTGTATAAAAGTACAATCGAGGAAAAGATCACAAGATTGACTCATGGTGGAACCACTTATATAGACACCGCACAAAATGCCGCTTCTGCAATGCTTGATGGATACACGGGTGCAAAGAGCGTGATCATCATCTCAGATGGGAAAACAAGCAACAAGGACGTGTGTCTTGGTCTTGCCAGAAGCATGGTTGATGCTGGCATCACCACATACGCGGTCGGCGTTGGTGAGACGACAGATGAGGATTTTATGCGGGCACTGGCATCAGCAGGCGGAGGAATTTACTACAAACCGGCAGAATCCGAGCGGCTGAATGTTATCTTTGGAGAGAAGCCGGATGAGCCGGATGATACAACAAAGGGTGATTTTTCAATCATTGTTCTGAATCCGAATCATTTTATCAGCGAGAATCTCGAACTCTCGGGCTCGCTTACCGGTTATAACAAAGTCACCCCAAAGACCGGTGCGCAGACGCTCGTCACGACCGGGGCGGGAAAGCCGATTGTGACTGCATGGCGGTTTGGCATGGGGCATGTGGTCGCTCTAAGCACCGATGACGGCGCGGGGTGGTCTGGCACGCTTTATAGCGGTGAGAATGCACTCCTGATCTCGAGAATGGTCAACTGGGCGGTCGGGGATCCGAGAAGAAACGACGACATTGTGATATCTGCCGACGATATCTATCTTGGCGACGATGCAATCATCAATATCCGATCAGAGACAGTTCCAAGCATAACTCTCGATGGAACGAAACTTGAACTCTCGCAGGTCGATGAAGACCAATATCAGGCATCGATCACGGCGTATTCTCAAGGGTTTTTGGATATTTCCGGATACGTGATCGCTGTTAACTATCCTATGGAATTCCGGGACGTTGGGTTCTCAGAAGATCTAAAGAGCACGATAGAGATGTTTGGTGGGGGTGGCGGGGTTTATGCCGAGGATGATATTGAGTCGCTGATTGCGCACCTGAAAGAGCGCTCAACGCGCACGGTGGAAGAGCCAGCGGAGAAGCGACTGCCGTTCCTGCTTGCGGCGATGGTGATCTTTCTGGGGGAGGTCGTGGTACGAAGGCTGCGGGAGATTAAGAGGCTGCGGAAAGGATGATCTGTCACATGTAGCAGCAAAATAGCGATAACCGGATCATTAATATGAGCCTGCAACCAACACCACCATCGTGTTTGACACGATCATTATCGCATTCTGGCTGATGCTGCCTGCATACCTGCCAAACCCATGCGCAGCGGTATTCGGGCGCGGTCCCCCTATCGATTTTGGCAGGAACTTCGGCGACGGAAGGCGACTACTCGGCGACGGGAAGACCTACATCGGTTTCTTTGCCGGAAGTGCAGCAGGTATCGCAATCGGGTTGATCCAGATGTGGGCTGCACCGCATTATTCGTTTTTTCCACTGTTCACCCTGAAAGCCATCTTCTGCCTCTCGATCGGATCGCTGCTTGGAGATCTCGGAATGAGCTTTGTAAAACGGAGAATCGGACTTGAGCGCGGGGCGCCGTTCCCGATTGCAGACCAGCTCGACTTTGTGGTTGGCGCATGGTTACTGACATTTATCATTGCGCGAGAATGGTTCGTTTCGAACTTTACTATCTGGATTGTGATAACTATACTCATTATTACTCCGATTATGCACAGAATCACAAACATAATTGGATATAAGCTCGGAACAAAGGATGTGCCGTGGTGAAAGATAACTACCAGGGAGTTATCACTATCGTTTGTCCTGATGCATCGGTGATTACGGATGCGCTTTCTCCGGACAATCTGCGGAATATGACGATGCATAGCACAGGTGTGTCGCTGGTCGTTGAGATGTCAGCGCCGAGGCTCGGAACGCTGATAAGCACGGTTGACGACCTGCTGATGAATGCGAAGATTGCGTGTGAGCTGGCTGCCGCAGTGCAGGCGCCGGTAACTGCTGATTGCAGTCAATCAAAAGGAGTGAATGATAATAACCTCAATTGAGACTCTCCTCGGAATCGATACATACCTCGCACAAACAAGCGGCATAGGCGGCACGATCCGCAGGGGTGCCGAGGACTTCCAGGTCACCGAAGTATGGGACCACGACCAGAGGGAAAGCAGAAGTGGGCAGTATCTCATCGTAAAGCTCACAAAAAAGAACTGGGACACCAACCACCTGATCAGGGACCTGTCAAGGCGTTTTAGGGTCAGCAGAACCCGGTTCGGATGGGCTGGCACCAAGGACAAACGGGCAGTCACCGTCCAGAGAATTGGTATCTGGGACCCTGACTGCACGATAGAGGCAGAAATTTCGGGCGTCCACATACCGGATGTCGAGCTCGAGATTATCGGGCGGTCAAACAAAAAAATAAGTCTTGGCGACCTTAAGGGCAACAAATTCAGAATCGTCATACGAGACATCGATGAAAGATGTGGCGGCAGGAACGAAGTGGTAAAACGCCTCGATGGCATATCCCGCGAACTTAAGATCTCGGGAGGCATGCCGAATTTCTATGGCACGCAGCGGTTCGGGACGATCCGACCTATCACGCACGAGGTCGGCAGACTGATTGTTTCAGGCGATTTTGAGGGTGCTGCTATGGCATACATTGCAAAGCCGTTTCCGGGTGAGCGATCATCCGAAATTCGCAGGCATCTCTGGGATGCATGGAGTGCGGGGGATGATTATGATCTTAAAGCCGCATTAAACAGTTTTCCGGATCACCTGCGTTACGAGCTTGCGATGCTGAATCATATAGTCAAATATCCTGATGATTATATCGGTGCGTTCCGAACGCTTCCAAAAAATCTTGCAATGATGTTTGTACATGCACATCAGTCATTCATATTCAACAAAATCCTGAGCCATCGTATAAAAGAAAGTATTCCATTGAACCAGGCAATTGAGGGCGATGTTGTATGTTTCAGAGGCAAAAATGGCTTGCCTGATGCTTCAAAGACCGAGATCGTGACACCGGCAACCATTGACGGTATCAACAACCTTGTCCGAAGGAAGCGCGCATGGGTGACTCATTCGCTGATCGGGCACGCATCCAAACTCACAAGTGAGATCGAACAGACCGTAATCTCAGACCTTAAGATCGATATCCATGAATTGACCCGCAGTTTCGAGATCACTGAGATGCCAGAGATTGCTTCGAGAGGAGGGCACCGGGCGATCGTGATCGATGCGGATCCGGTTTTTGAGGTGGTTGATGGTGCGGTGAATGGCGGATCGTGTGTGGCTTCTGAGTTTTTCCTGCCAAAAGGTTGCTATGCAACAGTTCTCCTGCGAGAGTACATGAAATCGGAATAGGGGTGAGGATTATGAAGAGATGGCGGAGGATTATCACATCCACTCGTAATGCGCCATCACCTCTGGCTTAAAATTGTATAACAGGCTGTTCTCAACATATCCAAAGAACAGACAGCCCTCACACTCCCTCGCCACTCTTTTTCGTCTTGCTTCTGACGATTTCCAGACATTCGCAATCCCATCGCCCACATCGCCCAGATGAACCCTCTTCACCCGGCAATTCTCGATCCTGCCATCTGCGGTGACGTGGAGGACAATATCGCTGGCATGACATCTGAA
>JAUVEF010000160.1 GCA_030594905.1 Methanosarcinales archaeon | reverse complement strand
GATCCCAGTGATCAGGCGATCTTCCAGGGCGCGCAAAAGATGCTGGTCTTTGCAATGATCTTGTTCACAGCGCTTCCGCAGGTACTGGGCGGATATATCGAGCCGTCTGCCGCGGTTGCCAGCGCGTTTGGTGTCAGTCTTGGTGTCATTACACTCCTCCTCCTCATCCAGATCTGTGTCGGCGGCGTGTTGATTCTCTTCATGGATGAGGTCATATCCAAGTGGGGCATCGGGTCTGGCGTTGGACTCTTCATCGTTGCGGGTGTATCCCAGCAGATCTTCACAGGTCTCTTCAGCTGGATACCGGAATCGGGGGCAGGTTCACTGCCGATTGGTCTGATTCCAAAATGGGTGGCTATGCTCCAGGTCGGATGGCTACCAACGAGCACCATCGACATCCTGATTGTCACAGGACTCCTTGCACTGGTCAGCACCATTGCCATATTTTTAGTCGTTGTATTTGCGGAGAGTACTCGAATCGAGATTCCACTGGCCCACAGCGCAGTTCGTGGTGCAAGAGGCAGGTTCCCGGTGAAGTTAATCTATGCAAGCGTGCTTCCGATGATTCTTGTCAGGGCACTACAGGCAAACATCCAGATGATCGGAATGCTCCTGTCTAGCAAAGGAATCACGATACTCGGCGAGTTTGGTGGGAGCACCGGAACCAAGCCGCTTGGCGGTTTAATGTATTATATTTCACCGATTAACAGTCCGTATGACTGGATCCCGTCGCTTGTGGTGACAGAATACGCAAGTCTGGGGATTACGATTGAGGTCTGGCAGATCGTTCTCCGCGTCTTCTGTGATGCAGGGATGCTGATCGGAGGTGGTATAATCTTTGCTCTGTTCTGGATCGAGACGACCGGCATGGGTGCAAAGAGCGTTGCGCAGAATATACACAAGTCCGGGATGCAGATTCCAGGGTTCAGGCGAAGCCCGCAGAGCATCGAGCGGGTCATGGATCGGTATATTCCAAAGGTCACGATCCTTGGTGGGGCGTTTATCGGCGCGCTCACACTCTTTGCATCACTGCTCGGGACGGTTGGTCAGGCTGGCGGCACAGGGCTTCTGCTGACCGTGAGCATCGTGTACCGACTGTACGAGGATCTTGCATCAGAGCAGTTGATGGAGATGCATCCGATGATGCGCTCGTTCTTCGGCGGGACATGAGGAGGGGGTATGATAAACATCATACTCATTGGACCTCCCGGTTCTGGAAAAGGGACCCAGGCAGCACTACTGTCTGGGAAACTTAACGCACCCCACATCTCTACCGGAGATATTCTGAGGCGGGCAGCAGGCACGGAACTTGGAAACCGCGCCGCAGAATACATGAACAGGGGCGAACTCGTCCCTGATTCGGTGCTGATCGAGATGATCAGGGATAGACTCTCTCGAGCGGACTGTGCAAAGGCTTTTATCCTTGACGGCTATCCTAGAACGATTCCACAGGCGGATGCGCTCGTAGAAATACTCGTGGAGCTTGACAGGGGACTTGATCTCGTGCTCAATATTGAGGTGCCTGACGCCGAGTTGATCGCCCGCCTGTCCGCACGGCGCGTATGTGAATGCGGGGCAACATATCACCTGACATTCAACCCGCCAGAAAACGAGGGCGCATGCGATCAGTGCGGCAAGAGACTATATCACCGCGATGATGATCGGGAAGAATCGATTAAAAACCGCCTTTATGTATATAAAAAGCAGACGCAGCCTCTGATCGATTATTATGGAAATATGGGAACGCTTGTGACGGTCGATGGAAGTGGCAGCATTGAGCAGATAGCAGATGAGATCTGCGCAGCTGTAAAGGCTTGATCAGGGAACCGCGAAGAGTTAGCCGATCGTTTTCGGCTCTTCGCTATTTCATGTGGGTAGTTGGGAATCAAGATACAAACCGGCGAAGAACCCATGTTAATCTGCCCAGCGTTTTACATTTTGGGTGCGTGCTTAGCTAACTACACAATGCACAGGTTTCCACAAGATTTCTTTGTTAATCTTGTGTAATCATGTGGTTTTTCCGCCTCCGCTAAACACATGCCATTTTGGAATAACTACCATTTGGCAGGTAGCGAACTGCTAATATCAATAATAAAACCCACTCCCATACCCGCTCACCCACACGCGAGTGGGGGGGTTCGAGGAGGAACTTTTCACCCCGTCGCGATTCAAATATCAAAGGCAAATGGAGGCATTTACTTACCTTTGGATATATGACACGGTGCGTGCCAGACTTACATAAGTCTCACTCGTTAATAAACTTTTCTGAAATAGTAACATCACACGATATTCCACAGTGTATCTCCGACATAGTGGATGGACTTGACCGCCTTGCCGGATTCGCCGGGCATGTCCTCTCCTGAAACAAGCGCACGCCCGATCGCAAGCGCTTTTTTGTGCAACTCCTCGACAACGATTACAAGATCGCCAGCCTCGATACTCGGGTCCGCCTTCACGATTCCAGGGCGCATCACATCCGCGCCGTTCACCACGAACTTGGTGGCGCCAGCGTCCACTATAACAACCCGCTGATTTAGTTTAGTTGAAAGCGCGCCTTTCACTGTGAGAAACGGTTCACCATCTGGCATGAAGATCATCGGTTCATCCTCGACCAGTACGATGTCATAAGGACCGGTTTTGAGTAGTTCAAATCGTTTTCCCTTGAACGCTGCATCGATGTCCAACGGATCGAACATCTTTTTAAGTTCTTTTAAGATTTTCTTCACATTGTTGCTTCGTAGGTAATGTCTTGATCTGATGTGAATCTCCATAATCCCGGTTTTTGTGGTGCACCTTAAATAAACTGATGTCAGAATCACCCCTATGCTCACGTTTGTCGGTCTTGGACTCTACGATGAAGAGGATGTCACGTTAAAAGGCGCCAGGGCAATAAAAGATGCGGATATGGTCTTTGCCGAGTTTTACACCTCAAAAATGATGGGAACAACCATCGAACGCATGGAATCGCTATACCAAAAGAAGGTGACCGTGCTTTCGAGAAATGAAATCGAAGTAGACCCGGCGTGGTTGCAACATGCGATCAAGGAGAGTGTAGTTCTCCTCACCGGGGGAGATCCGATGGTATCGACGACGCACGTCGATCTCCGTCTGCGTGCATCCGATCTTGGAATCAAGACCGCAATCGTCCATGGTTCATCGATTTCATCTGCGGTAGCAGGTCTCACAGGCTTGCAGAACTACCGGTTCGGAAAATCGGCAACCATCCCCTTCCCATATCATAGCAGGTCTAAGACCATAATTTCAGAGACGCCGTGCAACGTCATCCTGCAAAACCGCGACAGCGATCTTCACACATTATTGTTTCTCGATATCGATCCCGTACAGGGCTTCATGACGATTCCATACGCTGCCCGGTTGTTAATGCAAGTCGATGAGTCAAAGGCTCTTGGGGGTGCGCTTGGCGTCGGAATTGCGCGGGCAGGATCTCCCGATGTCCTGGTGAAGTGTGACCACCTCACAAGCCTTGCCGCATCCGATTTTGGTGCGCCCATGCATGTACTGATTGTCCCTGCGACTCTGCACCGGATGGAGGCAGAAGCGCTGGTCAGGTTTGCGGGCGCACCCGGCGATGTGCGGGGGTGAGGGGCAGTACGTATGTGGCAGCGCGCTGGCGGGGGTTGGTCAGACACAGGGGCATGAGCAACCGCGTACTGTGCGCCCAATCACAAGATGGGCTGCCTACGCAATCGCCCTGGCGCCGGTGACTATTTCGGCAGACACGCCCTCAATCACGGGTTCAGGAAGTGTGAGACTCGCTTCGCCGCTGTCATCGTTACTATCATCGCCACCAATAGTATATCGCAG
>JAUVEF010000121.1 GCA_030594905.1 Methanosarcinales archaeon | reverse complement strand
GAATGGCTCTTTGATGACCCGCAGTGGAACTGGGCGCAGGTCAGTGCGCCGGAAGAGAATGTCAGCCTGATCATCGGCGATGTGATTGCGCCGCCAACGCGAAACACCACGATGGCGTTCAAGCGCAATGGAACAACGATAACATTCGCTGATATCGATATGAGCTACACGGGCTATGGATTTGACCCGATCACATCGAAATTGTATCCAGATGTTTATCACGTGACAGGAAACAGTGGTGAATACAGCCTAAATGTCACGATCAGCGTGATCAAGAACGTTCCGCTGGTAATGCCATTCCCTGGATCACTGCCGGATTATGTGATATTCGAACAGGTTTCTGATTACAATATAACGTTATTTGAGAATTACGAACCTGTTTACAGCCTCAATCAGGGCGGATTTTCAGAATATACAACACATAAGGTACATACCGTATACGGCAGGGTGCTGAATGGAGGGGGTGCGCTGGTCACTGTTACCAATGCAAGAACAGGAGAGTCAAAACAGAGTGCTGTGGCATCCGGATATTATAGTGTGGATGGTGACTTTCTGGATTATCTGGCAAATGATACCTCACCGTGGGTTGCTGATGGCGACATTTTACTCATAGAGGCGGTTAAAGATCAAAATATGGGTAACACCACCCTGATTGTGGATATGAGCATGGACAAGCAGCAGGCTACCGATATAACCCTCCAGCCAATGCCCAGAAAAGGCGACCTAAACCATGATGGTTTCATCGACACAGCAGACGCCGCAATCGCGCTCGAGCTTGCAGCCAGCGGAGAATACGATCCAGCAGCGGACGTCGATTGTGAGGGGCGGGTCACATCCCTCGACGCCATCATGATCCTGCAGGCGGCAGCCGGGAGACTGGAGACTTGCCCCACATGGCGCAATGGCGAATCGTCAAAGAGCCCGTGAAAACCGCAGTTTATGCCGGTGCTAAAGTATAAATCCCGCATTATTCGAAAGTGATCCGTTATCTGACATCCTGGTGTTGCGCCACCGATAACTTTACACATTGGGGCGTGAGTGATTCAACAGATGGTCTGTAGAGCCGTGCATATCGCGCTGGTCATGGGCATTGTGCAGGTCATACTGCTACACAGGGCTTATATTGATGCGGGACCCCGGCATGGGCTTAAATACCGCGCAGAATACGAGGCATGACATGGAATTAAAATCAGATGGGACGATCACGCTGCCTGCACCAAAAACCACCGGCAAAACATCGGTCGAAGAGGCACTGTTCAGTCGCAGATCGGTCAGAACGTATACAAAAGAACCGATTACGCCCGATAATCTGTCCCGGTTGCTCTGGGCAGCGCAGGGCGTGACCGCGGGGGCAGGAGGCAGGGATGAACTCAGAACAGCACCATCCGCAGGGGCGCTATACCCGCTTGAGGTCTATGCGGTCGCAGGAAATGTCGATGGGGTTTCTGATGGTGTTTATCATTACCTGCACAGGGAACATGCACTGCAGAAAGTCTGTGATGGTGACCGTCGGGGAAATCTTTCGGAGTGTGCTCTGCACCAGAGCCAGATAACTGACGCTGCGGTCGATATTGTATTTACGGCGGTGTTTGAGCGAACTACTGCCAAGTATGGGGACCGCGGCGTGAGGTATGTATATATAGAAGCTGGACATGCGGCACAGAATATATATTTACAAGCAGAAGCGATCGATCTTGGCGTGTGTGCAATCGGTGCGTTCTATGATGCTGATGTGGCAGAACTGCTCGCCCTGCCAGAGGACGAGGTGCCGATACACATATTATCAATCGGGAATGTGTGAGATCAAGAACTATGCAGCCACATAAGTATCCCTTGTATAAACGTCCGTGGTTCAGCGTCTGGTTGGACGCAAGCGGCGACATTGCCCTGAAAGGGATGCTTGCTCCCGCAATGAAGCCATTTACGTCAGATCTCGTCGGCATCTTTGAAAACTCATCTCCAATCGGCGAAGACGAAGGTCGGCTCATATTTTCGACATGGATGCCGCCGATACCGGGAAACGCATTTGATCGGCTTGCCAGAAGCCAGCTTAATGCCAAATTCGGCAAAAACATCCCCGACCAGATCACGATATCAATCACAGAGGAATGCCCGAACCGCTGCATCCACTGTGCGCTCCCTGATACCGACAACAAAGCATCACTCTCGCCTGAGGAGGTTAATAGCGTGATTGATCAGGCAACCCGCATGGGCACCACGATGATCATATTCGATGGCGGCGAGCCGATGGTGCACCCCGACCTCGTGGAGATGGTCCGGCACGTGGATCCTGATAAGGCGGTTGCAACCGTCTTCACATCTGGAACCGGGCTTACGCCTGAGAAAGCTGCCTCACTTAAGGATGCAGGACTTTTCGCAGTCAATGTAAGTCTTGACAGCCCGCATATCGACGAACACGACCGGATGAGGGGTAGGAGTGGAGTATTTGAAGACGCGCTTGCCGCGATCAAAAACTCACTCGAAGCAGGCATCCTTGTTAACATCTATGTCGTGCTCTCTCCGATGAACGTCGGCGATCTGAAGGAATTTTATATGCTTGCAGTGGAAATGGGTGTACATGAACTGTCTTTTTACGAGATCGTTCCGACAGGCAGGTGGATCGATCATGAAAATGACGTTTTGAGCAGAGATGACCACAAAACCTTTGATTCATTTGTCAGATGGGCAAAGGAAGATGGAAGAGTGCGCGTGTTCGCAATCCCGCACGTAATGGAATCCACTGGGTGTTTTGCGGGGCGAAGATGGTTTCATATAACACCGCAGGGGGATGTGCTGCCCTGCGCGTGTATCCCGATCCCTTATGGGAATATCAAGGAGGAGAATCTCAAAACGATCTGGAAACGGATTCGGAGGGATCCTGCGTACAATGCAAGATCCTGCCTGATGCGAGATTCCGGATTCAGAGAGCGGTTGTGACTGCCTGATTTGCGGGATCACACTTTGGAAAAGTCCGCATCCCGAACCCGCGGGGTCATTAATGATCCTCTGGTGCATGACGCAACACAATGTGTAGTGATTAGGCAGGCTTGCAACCGCGAAGAACCTAAAAACAATGCAGTCAGGTCATTGTGGTGGTAATGCCTGTGTTTTCACGTTTGGATTAGCCATTACAGTTTTCGGATGAAAACCGGGCTATACCAATAATCAAGTTCGGTTGGACGCGATTTATTTGGGTGTCCAAACGAAAACTATTTATTGCACGTGTTTAATGACACTTTAGCACATACATTTTACATTGTTGCGAAATGTATGGCATAATCCAATATAGGAGATAGGAAGATGGCAATAAAAGTGATAGAAGCAGAATGTACCGGTTGCGGAACCTGCGTGGACGAATGCCCGGCAGAAGCAATCTCTATGAACGACGACGACATCGCTGTGATCGATATGGACGAATGTACCGAGTGTGGCACCTGCGTAGAAGCCTGTCCGAGCGAAGCGATTGTAATGGAAGACTAAAGGTCTTCCACTCTTTATTTTTTATTAATACGTCATTTGCGGGGGCGGATTTATGGAAACGTTGAAGGTAGGGATACTCGGAGCAACTGGCGCAGTTGGGCAGCGATTTATCGAGGCGCTTGCAGGTCACCCCTGGTTTGAATTAAGCTCACTTGCAGCATCCGATAGGAGCGCTGGCAAACCGTACGCCCGCGCTGCCAACTGGAGGCTTGCATCCGCACTTCCGGGCGAGATTGGGGGGCAGGTTGTGGCCTCTATGAAACCGGAAGAGATTGATGCTGATATTGTGTTCTCTGCGCTTCCCGCCGACATTGCGCGCACCGTTGAGCCCGCGTTTGCCCGCGCTGGTTTCATGGTCGCAAGCAATGCATCGGCGTTCAGGCAGGAGCCTGATGTGCCGCTAATGATCCCTGAAGTGAACGCTGATCATCTTGGCTTGCTCGAAGTCCAGCGGGATTCCCGGAAGTGGGATGGCGCGATCGTGACCAACCCAAACTGCTCAGTCATCATGCTCGCGGTTTCCTTAAAGCCGCTCGTCCGGTTCGGAATTAAGGATGTGAAAGTGGCGACGATGCAGGCAGTCTCTGGCGCGGGATATGACGGCATCTCCTCGATGGCGATCCTTGACAACGTCATCCCGCACATAGGCGGGGAGGAGGAGAAGGTCGAGCGCGAGGCACAGAAACTGCTCGGGACGTTTGATGGCAGTTCCATTGTCGATGCGCCATTTGAGGTCAGCGCAAGCTGCCACCGGGTGCCCGTTCTTGATGGGCACACCGAGGCTGTCTGGATCAAGCTGGCAGACGACCCGACCCCGGGGGAGGTCCGGGACGCGTTCTTAAACTTCGATCCGGGGCTTGATCTTCCAACTGAACCTGCGCAGGTAATCATCGTTCACGACGACCCTGACCGACCGCAGCCGAGACTGGATCGGGACCGGGGCGGCGGCATGAGCGTGTCGGTGGGCAGGATCAGGGAAGGGATCCGGTATATTGCAATGGGGCACAACAC
>JAUVEF010000094.1 GCA_030594905.1 Methanosarcinales archaeon | reverse complement strand
AATGAGATCATCGATCAGGAGATTCCGGTGGAGATAAAGATTCTTCCCGCAAAAGAAGCACTTAAGATGCCGTCGATTGTGAAATTGAAGATGGATCTCCCTAAGATGGAGGAGATTCGCATCATTGATATCGTGGGCTTTGATGCGCAGGCATGTGGCGGTACGCATGTGCGGAACACCGGCGAGATCGGGAGGATTGAGGTCGTGAAGGCGGAAAATAAGGGGAAGAATAATAGAAGGATTTATTTCAGGTTAGAAACGGTTGGTTGATGTTTTTATAGGGTCTCATGACCTCGAGGTCGTGTATCTTCCTCCGTATCCATCGGTTTGCTAGCCCGGTACGAAGGTAAACTTATGTGGTGTGAATGCATGAAATGAATGCGGATTTGACATTTGCGTAAGGAGCGATAAATATGGATAAACAAATGGTTATCTTGATCGCGATTGTGGCTGTGATGTCTATCATGCCTGCAAGCGCGGGAACGACTGAGATCCGCGGTGAGGTTGTGCAGCTAACTGGTGCGCAATCCTCCGCGATAACATGGGATGCAAGCAACTTCGCTGCATTCTGGTATGATCAGGATGATGATCAAATGGGCGAGACGCTGACGATTGCTGCCAGCACACTGACCGGACCTGATACCGACCGGACCATCGATGAGGATTGCATGGCGTACCAGACATCTCCTGTTTATCAGGAGTACGAACTCTATGAAAACAAGGGATTAACCGTTGGTGGAGATGCTGGATATTATCTCGAGGGATGGGCAGGAGAACGATATGCGGCGATCAATGGCAGTGCAGATAAAATCTGTGAACTCTTGGTAGAGTTTGAGGATGGTGATAGGAAGACATTGGCGACTGGTGAGGAATGGAATCTTGGTGGAGGATTCAGTCTTACTGCAGCTCCTATCGATGTTGAAGGAGCGAAAGTATGGTTTCATTTGAGCAAAGATGGAGGAGGACTCGATGAGAGCGTCGTTTCAGTAGGCGAAGTATACACATACACTGCAGACATTGGAGACGAAGATAATGTTCCTGTCTTCTCGTGTTATGTGGGCGATGTGTTCAGAGGCAAAGATGCCAACATCGTGCAGATCAAGTATGTCTTCCTAATCGATGATGATGTGCTGGATGTCTATGTTGATGATTGGTATGGTGCCATGAGCGTGGTGAGTGTAAGTCCCTCAAAGGTTACCTTCAGAAACCACGACCTCATCGATCTGAATCCGGGCGCCGCCAAGAGGATCATGGGAAACATGCACTTCAAGACCGCGGATGCTGGCACTGCGATCAGGTTTTGCCCATTCGTCGAGCGCACCAATACAGAGAGATGTGAGATCCGTGGAATGGTTCAGAATCTGGTCGGTGCGCAACCTGTCGACATAACATGGGATGCAAGCAACTTCGCTGCATTCTGGTATGATCTGGATGGCAATCAGATGACCGAGACGCTGACGCTTGCTGCCAGCACACTGACCGGACCTGATACCGACCGAACCATCGATGAGGATTGCCTGACCTACCAGACCTACCCTGTCTATCAGGAGTACGAACTCCATGAAAATGAGGGCTTGACAGTTGATGGAGACACAGGATACTACCTCGAGGGATGGACTGGAGATGCGTATGTGGCAATCAACAACAGAGCCGATAAACTCTGCAAACTGCTCGTAGAGTTCGAGGACGATGAGCGGAAGACACTGGACCTCGGCGAGGCTTGGGAGATGGGCGGTGGATTCGCACTTGAAGCACAGATCGATTATGAGGGAAAGAAGGTATGGTTCCAGTTGAACAAAGATGGGGAGGCACTCGATGGTGAAGTTGTCTTATCAGGTGAAGTATACACCTACACCGCAGATATCGGTGGAGAGTATGATGTTCCAGTCTTCTCCTGCTACGTGGGTGGAATATTCAAAGAGCATGACATCGTGCAGATCAAGTATGTCTTCCTGATCGACAACGAGGTTCTGGATATCAACACCGGCAAGACGTATGGTGTCATGGAAGTGAAGACTGCAAGTTCCTCGCACGTCATTCTCAGAAACGACTGTCCCATCGATCTTGCCAAGGATAGTGCGAAGCACATCATGGGCAAGATGTACGTAAGGACTGCTGATAATGACACCACCCTCCGATTCTACCCATTCGGCGGCGCACCACCAGATATGACCGTTCCAGTCACAGACTTTGATAGCGACGGCGTACCTTATGCATGGGACGAAGAGCCAGATACCCCTGCTGGTTATTGGACCGATTCGGGTGGCAGGGGGCGAATGCTGGGCGACATGAACGGAGACGGCAGACTCACATCCGTAGATGCCCTCATGATCCTACAAGCCGCGGTCGGAAATATATGACAAGGTGAAGGTACTTATCCCAAATAAGCCACATACACAAGAACAGGAGGATGTAAACACATTGGAACACTACACACGATATGAACGCGCCCGTATCATCGGCGCACGAGCGCTCCAGATCTCGCTTGGAGCACCGGTACTGATCAGACCCGACACCGGAGACCCGATCGACATAGCGATGCGGGAACTGGAAGAGGGCGTGCTTCCGATCACCGTAAAGAGATAGCTGGGGATGAACACCGAGATCACACCGTCCGAGATGCGCAGGGTCGATGCCAACTGTAGTGATCTCGGTCTACTTCCGCTCCAGCTGATGGAGAACGCTGGCGCATCTGTTGCACGCGCGATTCGCGCACGGTTTTTAGAGGGCACAGAAGCCAGAATCGTAGTCCTCGCAGGCACCGGCAACAACGGCGGCGACGGGTTTGTTGCGGCACGGCATCTTCTGGACTATGATCCTCTGATTCTGCTGCTCGGGCGCGCTCGTGACATTGCGACCGCGGAATCCCGCCGGAACTGGGGGGTACTGGAGAATCTCAGCGCAAATCTCCGCGAGATCAGGGATTCATCCGAACTTTCGGAACTGGAACTGGACGCCGACATTGTGATCGACGCCATGCTTGGCACAGGCGTGCGCGGGAGCGTCCGTGAGCCAGTGGCAAGCGCAATCGACCTCATAAACGCATCTTCCGCGTTCGTTCTCTCAATAGACGTCCCGTCCGGATTCAATCCTGGTAATTTTGAGAAGACAGTCCGTGCAGACCTGACGATCACGAACCACCGGATGAAAGAAGGGCTTTCCAGCCGTCCTGATATTACTGGTGAGATCGAGGTTGTTGACATCGGCATCCCTACGCGGGCTACCCTGATCGTCGGGGAAGGAGACCTGCCACCAGCAAGGGATGCAAGATCGCACAAAGGCGATAACGGCAGGGTGCTTGTGATCGGGGGCGGTGCGTTTACAGGTGCGCCTGCGCTTTCTGCGCTTGCCGCGCTCAGGGCAGGTGCCGACTGGGTGACGGTTGCTGCACCGCGGAGTGTTGCAGGGACGATTCAAGGCTTCTCGCCTGACCTGATCGTTCATTCATTATCTGGTAGCTATCTTGCCCGCGACGACATCGATACAGTCAACGCTTTGATCCGGAAGCACGACGTGACCGTGATCGGGATGGGGCTTGGCCGCGAGAGCGAGACCGCGGAGGCAGTTTCCGAGATCATCAGATCAAATCCTGATGCGTGGTTCGTGATCGATGCAGATGCGCTCCATGCGCTTGCGATGCCAATGCAGGGGGGGACGCTACCGATCATAACGCCACATGCTGGCGAGTTTCGGATGCTTGGAGGGGTTGTGTCAGCGGATCTTGATGAGCGCTGCGAACTGGTTATGGAATTTTCTGCGAGAAACCGTGTTGTTACGCTGCTTAAAGGAAATATCGACGTCATATCTGACGGAAGAGCGGTAAGAATCAACCGGACCGGAAATCCCGGGATGACTGTGGGCGGGACCGGTGACGTGCTTGCAGGTGTTACCGGCGCGATCTTTGCGAATGCCGGTGCGCTTGCTGCGGCTTCGGCAGGCGCGCTTATTGTGGGGACTGCCGGCGATCTCGCGTTTCTAAAATACGGATACGGGCTGCTTGCAACCGACGTCATCGAATGCATCCCGGATGCGATGCGCAGGTAACTGTAAGGTAAGGGTGGGGCTTACATCCCGATCAGGGACCTTCTTGGGCGCGGTGGGGTGTAATCGATCGTAAAGATGGTGTGACACTACCTAAAAATCCGGCGATATTTAAACTTTTCACCCACCCTGCATATCGTATTGAAAACGCGCTTCCAAACACGAAGACGTTCTTGATGGTGCAGGGGCAAATCGGAACATAAGCAGACACTTAAGAACGATGATTTTGAGACGGCAATTCATTGATATAGATTCCCATCTTCATTAAGTACCCCTAGCATCTCCACGATCGAGTATGCGGCGCGAGTTATGCCCATACTCCGACTATCCGTATCCGTACCTGCAAGGTATAGGTTCTTGATAGGTGTTCGGATATCTGCAAATTTCCCGTCGATCGTAACTGCCGCTTTTTCCGGAATCGTGATCTGTTCGTGCTGCATCACTACACGCTCTTCGATATTTGGGATGGCACGATAGATGGTTTCGTATGCCTTCTTCGTCTCCGATTTTTCAGATTTCTTCTCATCTATCACAAACGCAAATCCCACAAGCTGCTTATCCTCCGGTGCAAGTGATGAATCATAATTGCTGATCGGCATCGCCCAGTATGGATTATCCTTAAACCACACCTCAGAACCAATGTAGTTGAACTCGCGGAGTCTCTTGTCAAGACCCAACCAGATGGTCAGGCTCTTGGTCCGGACAATTCCATTCAAGTCACCTATGTAGGACTTTGGAAGATCCTCGATAACAGATGGCAGATCCTTTGCAAAGCCGGTGTAGATCACCATATCGGCATAGTACATCTCATCTGCCTCAACACCAACTACCCTACCATCTTCCACAAGAATGCGTTTCACCTCACATTCGGTCTTTATCCCAACCGTTTTTGGAAGCGAGTAAAGAACTGCGTTGAGCACCGATTTGAGTCCCTTGCGCGGGTATCCCTGCGGATAGTCCACACTGTTTGTTGCAAGCCTGCCAATGGATGTAATCGGGCTTGCAACATTTTTAAGCGGGCTTGAGGATGTGAATGAGCTGTTCAATCTCGCCTGAAGGGATGCATGAAGGTTGGATGGTAATATAGACTTGAGTATGGATTCAGTCTGCTGCGGATCTTCGTTCTTCCCGACAAGGTTTTCAAACTGTTCCTGCGTGACGCTGTCCCTGATAAAGTTGCTGCCCGTCAGGATCCTGTGGATAGACATCTCTTTCATCGACTTGCCCGACAA
>JAUVEF010000038.1 GCA_030594905.1 Methanosarcinales archaeon | reverse complement strand
GATGGGTTTGATGACAAAGTTATGTTGATATCATGTGGGTTGTGGAATTACCATCTGAAGTTCTGCTGAATTGAGGGTGCGGTACGGGAAGGTGGGGTGCATGATTCTTGTGAGGGGGTGTTTCGCAACAAGTCTATTATACTCTTAGCCGAGAACATGGACGAGATTTTCAACATGGAAGAGTCCTTGAAAGAAATGGGAGTGAAAAGGAATTGATCAAAACCTATATATACCAAGAAATCATCGATCAAAAACAACAAGGAAGTATCGGCTCTGTAGAAAAACTGTCAAAATCATGGACTGGATTTTGGATTATATTCCAACATCGTGTAACACACCATAATATTTTCGTATGTGTTTAGCTGAGGCGAAAAAACCACGAGGTTTCACGGGATTGACACAAGAAGATGGTAGCACATACGAGATATTGGTGATATGTTTGCATTTTATATCCTGCCCCATCATACTTTCTCGTGGAAATCTGTGTAATCTTGTGGTTAGCTAAACACATACGGAAATAGAGATGAGATTGAACGAACGATGACGCCCCGGATCACCGAACACGACACAACTGTAGAACAGGGAGATGCGTTCTACAACCCGCACACGACCTTTGACCGTGATCTCACGATCGCGGCGCTTGCCGCATTCACAGGCACAGTAGACACTCTTGAGTCCTACCTCGACACGTTCGCCGCAACCGGCATCCGTGGCTTGCGGGCTGCATCGGAAATTGGGCTTGCAGCCACGATCAACGACCGCAGTCCGGAGGCTGCCTGCTTGATCCGGCGAAATATCGCTTTGAACAAGATGCAATCAAGATGTGAGGTCACAAACGAAGATGCAAATGTCCTGCTCCACCAGAAACGGTTCGATGTCGTTGATATCGACCCATTCGGATCACCGTCACCGTTCCTTGCTGCTGCATCGAGATCAGCCAAAAAGATGCTCTGCATAACCGCAACCGACACCGCGCCACTCTGCGGGGCGCACCTTAACGCGGGGATCCGCAAATACGCGTGTGTGCCAGCAAATAACGAGTATCATGCAGAGACCGGGGTCCGGGTGCTGATGGGTGCGATCGCGCGAGCGCTCGCTGTGGGCGACCGGGCGATGGTTCCACTCCTTGCTTATGCAAGACGGCATTATGTCCGCGTGTATGCAAGAGTGTTTAAAAGCGCCACTTCTTCAGATAAGTCAATGAAACAACTTGGGTTCATTATTCACTGCAACAACTGCGGTTTCAGGGAACCTGTAGTTGGCATCGCGCCCAGGGTCCCGGATCGATGCAATGTATGTGGACACCGGATGAAAGCTTCCGGTCCGATGTGGCTCGGGCGCTTGTATGACCTGGCGTTCTGTGAATCGGTTCATTCCGAGCTGATCGATCGAGAATCTAATAAACAGGCGATCAAACTCGTTAACACCTGCAAAAACGAGATCGACGTGCCGACATTCTATGAGCATCACTTGATCTGCCGCGCAGTCGGGGTTTCGCCGGTGAAGATCGAGGAGTTTATAGATATACTCAGGGATGCAGGATTTAAGGCATCGAGAACGCATTTCTCGGGGACCGCGTTTAAGACTGATGCGGATATCAGTTCCATAACTGAGGTGCTTGCTGGTAGCGCTGGCATAACGTGGGCAGCTAACCGGTCGGAAAAATGAAGGGAGTGCGCCGACCGGGAATCGAACCCGGACCTGGGGCTTGGAAGGCCCCAGTCATAGCCATTAGACCATCAGCGCTCTTCCGATATGTTGACCGCTCACGGATTTAATACTATCGGTCATGGCTCGTCCATCCGGCGCAATCACAACTCACCCGAACAAGCGATCATGGATTTAATATGTACATAATTCTATAATTTAAGTTTTACTAAAACTTCTCTAAGCTTCAGGATTGTTTTGGAGACGTTTCAGAGTATCCGGAACTTATCCGCATGCTTGAATTCCTTTATGCACCACATCAGCGACGTTGCCTTTGCCATCTTCTGCCAGACACAGTTGTTCGCTGAAAGTTTCGTAAGTCTTCATCGACTTGTAGTGTGGATCACACAACACCTCCAGCGGGTAGCCGTGAGTGAAATAGAATTCCTTAGATTTGTTATTGATCACAGTCGATTTTTCCACTTCGAATGGAAAGTTGGCCGGATAATAATGCCCCAAAGCCAAGATCAACCGATGCATTATAAGTCCACGAGGTTAATTTTAAGATAAGTCATGAAACTTACGAATATTCAGGTTGAGATTTTAACGACGCTTATAAGCCTTTTCCGCAAGAAGGGGAGTGCAGTGAAGGGCGATGAGCTTGCCGTTGTGATTAACCGTACTTCAGGTACTGTGAGGAATCATATGCAGGCGTTAAGGGCACTTGGTATGGTAGAGAGCGTGCCCGGGCCAAAAGGAGGATACCGCCCGACAAGCCAGACTTACGATGCCCTTCGCATCACCGATCTGCCAGGCAGGACCGAAACAAACATATATCGCAACGGTAAGCTTGTGAAGGACGTAACTGCATGTGAAATTTCGTTTACGACCGTCCAGGATCCAAAAACGTGCAATGGCAGGGTCAAGGTTCTGGGCAACATCCGTAAGTTCCACGACGGTGACATTATCAAGATCGGACCAACGCCAAACAACAAACTCGTGATCAGGGGGAAAGTCATCGGGCGGGATGATACAAGAAACGTCCTTGTTTATGCAATCTCGGAGGTTATCACCCTACCAAAGAGGCATATCAGGGAGTGGGTCAACAACAACCGCGCTACGATCGATGTATGTACTACTGTTAAGGGGGCTGCGGACACTCTTCTAAAACAAGAGATCACCAGTGCTCCTGTGACTGATAATAATAATATTGTCGGCGTTGTGACATTGACTGATATTGTAAGAGCTTTGATCGCTGGATCCATCAACCAGAAGGTGTGGAATATCATGTCAGGGGACGCGATCTCGGTTGATGGTGATGCATCGATCTCCAGTGTTGCAAAACTCTTTGACCAGCACCAGGTCAACAACATAGTCGTGGTCGTAAATGGAAAACCGTATGGTATCGTATCAAAAAACGATATACCCCGGGACCCAACAACCATCGGCGAATCGATAATCGCACCCACGATGAGCGCTTGATATCGTGATGCACCCAGGATATTGGATTACCATGCTGCGTAGATGGGGCGTTCTTCAACATCTGCAACCATCACGCCACCAAGTTCAGAGTGCAACACAGTTCGCACTCGCCCCGCACCCCCGGCGATCAACTGGATGCGCGCTATCTGTGTTTCCCGCTCTTCATAGACAAGATTGTTTCCCTGAACCACACTGTGCATGATAATATCAAGCTGCTGCACTCTGGCGATGACTCCGGTTGTGCCGGTGGTGATATCGCTGTGGCTGGTCGACGACACGAAGACCGGATCGCCAACATTGATGTGCATCACGGAAACAAAGTTATGCGGACTTCTGATCTCAATGGTGCGTAGGATACGGTTTTCCAGATCACGCATCGTGTTATTTGACAGTCCAGACAGTACAACACATTTCATTGTGAATCACCCATACATTGAGAGTGGATTTGGAGGTCCCACCTCAGGTTCTACCGTATTTCTGATATCCTCTGCGAGTTTCTGCATCTCAATTTCAATATGCCCTGCCTCCCTAACCAGTTTTTCGGTATCAATCGAGAGGTTGTACAGATCGTTTATGACCTTGATAACGGCAACCGCAGCAAGCGGATCCGGATTTTGGCTGTGCGTACTTCCAAGCAGGCTTATCGCAGGAAAGTTACGTGAAGCACATTCAGTCACGATGCTACCCGCAATTCCAGAGATCGTACCCATCTGAAATATTTCAACAAATTTCTTGATGTTTTCAATCCCCTCGTCCGTTGTCGCTGCACCAAACACAATATGCCCCTCATTCTCCAGGGGGATGCCAGCAACTGAGACGACCTCACGTGCATTGATTGATACTGCCCAGTCGATGAGCGATTTACTCACAACATACGCAATACTCGGGTGGATCGGGATATCTGAAACCACCACGATCAGCTCGTTCTTGGCGCTTTCATATATTCGCACCGGCATGTTCACCCGCCCATCAAGCAGCATCGCAACCGGTGGGAAGTACTTTGAATGGATCGTACCCAGATAGTCCATATCAAGTTCATGTATAATCTGTTGGGTTGCAATGCTCCCCACGAGTCCGACGCCGGGAAAGCCCTCTATGACTACGGGGTTGCGCGACTTGGGTTTTCTTGCAATCACGTCCACTTCCAGGTCCGGTGCCATAATTGAGATAGTTGGGGTACTTGTAGATAAAGATTATGATCGCCCGGGGGAGTTTTTCAGACATACGTTTAATAATAAACACATCCAAAAAGCACACTTCATCGGCGGGAATGCGCCCGCAGGGATGTGACTGCGAAAAAAAGCAGTTGAACCATAGAATAGGTGAATTTGTAAATGACAAGATCCTTTTACACATATATCAGAGATGCATGGAAGAATCCTGACAAGACCTACGTGCATGACCTCAGGTGGCAGCGGCTTCAGGAATGGCGCAATGACCGAAGCGTGGTTCGTATCAGGAGACCGACGCGACTTGACCGCGCACGTGCGCTTGGCTACAAGGCAAAACAAGGCATCATCATCGTTCGCGCGAAAGTGCGGCGCGGTGGCAGACGCAAATCAAGATACATACGCGGGCGGCGGACAAAACGCATGGGAATGCACAAGATAACGCCGCGAAAAAGCATACAGTGGATCGCGGAGGAGCGCGCAAGCCGAAAATATCCAAATATGCAGGTTTTAAACTCATATTGGGTTGGAGAAGATGGAAAACACAAGTGGTATGAGGTTATACTGGTTGATCCGAACCATCCGGTGATTAAAAAAGATCCGCAACTGAAGTGGATATGTAATGTACGCGGCAGGGCAGAACGCGGCTTAACAAGCGCAGGACGAAAAGGACGTGGTCTCCGCACGCGCGGCAAAGGCACCGAGAAGACGCGACCAAGCATCGGGTCACATCTGGGTAAGCGAGGTAAATAGAAACACGATTTTTTCACAAAAAATCGAGTAAAAACTGCCCTCCGGGCGGGGTCTGGCGATATACGTCTTCGTAATCGGGTGAGAAATGCCCTCCCGGGTAGGGGTTAGTGGTATGCTTTTTCATAAATGGAAAATGGTGCGCAGAGTGACTGGGCACCATAGTGCATATACTATAAAAAAGAGGTATCATCTCAAGAATCCGGGTGAGAATCGAAACGCTCCCCCGGATTTTTAAACGGTGCGCCCCGATTTAAGTACATATCCATATCTACTCTGGACGCGGGCACTCCCGCACCCATTCACCACCTCCACACTTCCAACCTGCAGCGGAGCTTCGTGCTTTCGGTTGCGAAAACTTAAAAACACATTGCACACCATTTTATTATATAATGTGGGTGAGGATTATCCTCATAGCAATCATGCTGGTCATGACCTGCGCACCGGCAGCAGGCGATCGGTGCGAAGAGGATGTGTGGATATGCCAGGGCGTATATGAGATCGATCTGAGCGAGCGCGTTATTATCGACGATTACACCATAAAACTGCGAGATATCAGCAATAACAGCGCGATGCTGGTGATATACAAGAACAAGCAGTTCATCGACCAGTATTACATGTCAGAAGGTGACACCGAAACGTATTTCGATCGATTCCGGATAACGCTCAGCCAGCTTGAGAACGAGTCGGCGACGGTTACGCCCTACATGTACGGTAAGGAGAGTCTGTGGGCAAAGGCGGATACAGTCAACCTGTTGGTCGGCGAGAATTACACCACTGGCGATTATCAGATCCATGTCACCAGTTTTACCAACAAATCCGCAAATCTGAGTATTGATAAGGGAAATATCCCTCTCGCTTCGGATATATTTGATGTCGGGGACTCGTATATATATGATGGGGCGCTGAAGGTGTTTGTCAGGCATATACAGGACGATTACTGCATACTTGAGACATATCATCCACTAATACCATCTCTGGACATAGATATCGACGTAAACGACCTGTATCATCCGGATCAGATGATTGAGTGTGGTATAACTATCCGGAATGGCGGTGTTCCGGTCAGGGACGTTCTTCTCAACGTGCAGGTTAGCATTAAGCCTGATACAGACAGTGATGTGGTTTTTAACGAGACGGTTCGGGAAAGTTTCTCGATATGGTATCAAGCGATCCACTCAAGTGATATCTGCAATCTGACGATTTATCCACCGATACTGCCGTACTCATCCAACATCTCGATTGTTGCAAGTGTAAGCGGATATATCTGGAATAGTGATAGTTATTCGACCAATTATACCCGGGAAACCCGGATAACCCCATATATTTTCGCCTGGAAATCGATCACGCCAGATGAGCTGACCGTATCTGAATCTGCAAAGGTCACCATCATGGTCAGGAATCTTGGGGGCAATGGCACAGATATCGAACTCACCGATACAGTCCCTGACGGGTTTGTGATCGAAAATGAAAACGGTAATAAAAGCGATGTTAGAATTGATCCTACAGTCGGGTGGGTTTTTCGGCTGGAGCCGCACAGTTTCACGAACGTTACCTATCAGGTGGCTGCAAGGAAAGTCGGGACATTCGAGGTTCCTGCATGCGTGGCAGCGTACGCGGGGTACGCCGTATCATCGCATCATGGCAACACCATCACGGTGCATGGACCTGTGATCACGGCAGAGAAGGTCTTGCTTGCGACGCTTGATGAGCATGTCGGACAAGTAGTAATCCGCATCGAGAACGGGGGCGACCGTGCAGCGGACATCGAAGTTGTTGACGAGGTTCCCCCCGGCATCGCAGTGATCGACGGCGATACGGCTGGAAAAGCACGGGTTCTGCCGGATGAGTCGTACAATCATTCGTATATCATCCAGTTTGATGATCTGGACTCGCTGCCGCCGGCGGTCGTCGGGTTCACGGATGATTACGGCACCAATGGAACTGTGCGATCAAATTCGGTCGGCGGCATGGCGGATGCAGTGGGAGTGGATGATGCGGTAGGGGGTGGAGGCATTGAGGGCGGGGAATGTGGAGGTGCGGACCAGACATCTGTGCCGGCAGATACCCAAACAGCGACAATCAGCCGCGGCGAGCTTGCCATGTTGCTAATACACATCTTTATATTGTTTGTCTGCATATTTTTAGTACCGATCGTGGTGGGATATCTGATGCTGCGAAATACAGGGTAAGGGGACGAGAACATGCTGCTAATATCCATAATATTATATTTGCTGTACACTACGCTCGTGCTTATACTCCTTATCCGAATCTCGACATTCATTGCAGCAATCCTGCTGCTTGGCATCCCTCTGGTTCTTGTTCTGGCACTCCCTGACCAGTCGGTCGCTTTCCTGTCACATCAACAGGCAGTGTTCGGAGATGGTCTGATACCAATCAACAACCTCCACATACTGCTATTCATCTGGTCAGCGCTAATCGCAGTCATTCTGTACACCGAATTCATCACATGGTATCTCGGGCGCGGGGAAGGAGGGGGCGCAGGCGCAGAGAGTGCAGGAGCGGGCGCTCCCTGGGCTGGTGAGCCTGCAGCAGATGATCTGGCTGGCAGCGATGAACCGGCTGATGCACCCGGGATCGGAGATATGGGGCTGGGACTGGATGATGCATCCGGATTTCCTGACGAGCCGCTGATTGGTGGTGATGGTGGGTTTCCGGGAGATTTCGGGATGGGTGAAGAGTCCGAACTGGGAGATTTTGACGGATTTCCCGGTTGAAAGAGTGTTTCATTAAGTATGGGGCTTTGGGCACATTAGATCTGGCGCGATTCGGGGGTTGCGGGTCGCTTCACATCGGTTTACACAGTAACTTCGTTGTGGAATATGGCGCACATCGGTTAAAAAGAAGAGTTTAGGTAATTAACTGGCACATATCCTATATATGGTGTTGTTGTTGGTATAAAGTTAATTAGCCATGAATAATCTACCTAAGGTTGTATAATTTTACATAAACTCATGAACAAGTACTCCATTTATAATAAGTTGGGATAAGATTATTCAAAGGAGAGAGAAACTCATGAAAATAGCGATAGTCTATAATAAAGACTTGACTGGTGTGATTAATCGGTTTGGAATGCAGAACAAGGAGAAATACAACCCTGAAACGGTCAAAAAGGTGGCAGATGCCCTCGAAAAGGGCGGGCATAATGTTCGGATCGCTGAGGGGGATATGTATGTTGTCGAGCGGCTGAAGGAGTTCATGCCAAGCGTGATCGAAGGCGAGCGGATGGGTCTGGTGTTTAACATGGCGTATGGCATCCAGGGAGAGAGCCGCTATACACATCTTCCGGCGATGCTTGAGATGCTCGGAATCCCTTATGTGGGCTCAGGACCCGACGGACACTCGCTTGCACTTGACAAGGTGATTACCAAGATAATCATGCAGAAACATGGAATCCCGACTCCCATTTTCTGGGTCTATTCAACCGGGGAAGAAGATATGAGTGACGTCGAGTATCCGGTCATTGTGAAGCCAAAGATGGAAGCGGTCCCATATAGTATCAGGGTCGGATGGTGAACCATACATACCTGGAGCTACGTTCTGCCAGCCC
>JAUVEF010000074.1 GCA_030594905.1 Methanosarcinales archaeon | reverse complement strand
TGTTTGCATTTCATGTCGTGCAACTGCGGGTTTCTGTGATATATTTATATGGGATTGTATGAGAAATATTATCGTGTGATGTGCAGTTGCACACCACATAGGTTGGGGTGACTGAATGGAGCGTGTATCAACAGGGATATCTGAACTGGACGCGAAACTGAGCGGAGGCTACCCTGTGGGAAGGGTAATACTGTTGACAGGCACACCCGGTGCCGGAAAGACTATATTCGGACTACACTTCATCCAAAGATCATTGATCGACGGCAAGAAGTGTATTCATATCGCAACAGAAGAATCGCCTGAAGATATTCTCATACAGGCTAAGATTCTTGGACTTGATCTAAGACCGTATCTCGATTCCGGACAGCTTAAAATCGAGCGCGTCTTTGATATCAGGACGGAAAGCGCAGAGATGTCAACACAACTTGGTTTTGGGTTTGAAACAACGGATATAAACCTGCTTGAGCAGGTAAAACTGGTACCGGATGACACTGATGTGGCGGTCATCGATAATGTAGGGGTGTTTGCACTGAACACAGGCGTCAAGGATTTTCGGGACATGATCGACACGATAACCCGCCTACTCGCAAGCAAGAGCTGCACTACGCTGATGGTTATGGATGAGGCTGCCCATAATCTGACCCACGGAATTGCAGAATACTCGGCGTACGGTTCCATCAAACTCATGATGAAAGAGAACCCCTACACCGGTGTGCGGGAGCGGTATCTGGATGTTCCGAAGATGCGCAGCACCGAACTCTCGCTGGAATTGTCTGTCTTCGATATAACTTCGGAGGGTATCAAGATCCGCAAATCCACAACAAACTCCGGATAGAGATTCTTTCTTTGATGCGGTGGGCATCTACAGTACATGCAAAAAAAGATTGGGGGTAAACACGATGAAGCGCATACCAACAGGAATTGCCGAACTGGACCTAAAACTGAGCGGGGGCTATCCCCGCGGTAAGGCAGTGCTGATAACAGGTGCATCAGGTGCCGGGAAGACGATCTTTGGGTTGCAGTTCATTCACAGATCCTGCACTGATGGCTTGAAATGTGTGCATATTGCAACAGAGGAGTCGCCAGAGGATCTTCTCGTGCAAGCGGGGGTGCTCGGGCTTGATCTTGAGCACTATCTCGATTGTGAACAGCTTGTTATCAAGCGAGTCCTTGAGACAAGGATGCGTAATATCGAGCAAGCGATGGATTTTGGTTCCCGATCCCCGGCAACCGACATAGACCTAATCAAGCAGGTACGAATGGTGCCTGACAATACCGATGTGGTGGTCATCGATAACATCGGGGTGTTTGCACTGGACATGAGCATCAAGGAATTCAGGTATAGAATTGACATGATAAACTACACACTTACTACCAGCAAGGGCTGTACTGTGCTCTTTATCATGGACGAGACCGCTCACGAACTGACACACGAAGTTTCAAAGTATTCGTCTTACGGTTCCATCAAACTCATCATAAAGGAGAACCCGTACACCGAGAAGATTGAGCGGTACATCACCATCCCGAAGATGCGCAGCACTGAACTCTCGCTGGAATTGTCGGTCTTTGATATAACTTCGGAGGGTATCAAATTCCGCAAATCCGGAACGAAGAATGAATAGAGGTGTACGATCAGAGGCGCGAAAATGAGTGGGGGAATAGATACATGAAAATCCAGATCAAGCTTGTTATAATCCTGATTGCGTTCATCATAGTCACCGGCACGGTTGCAACCATTGTCAGCCGGTCGATTTCAGAGGAGATTACACAGGAGCAGGTTTCCATTCACCTGGAGGCAACTGCGCAGTCGAGAGCGGATCATGTCGAGACGGTTCTGAAGGGGTACAAAGAGATTACCAAGACGCTGGCCGCAGGAAACGCGTTCAGAGATGCGGTGGATGACAGCAAGGAGCATACATGGAGAATGGGGCAGTCTGATCGTAGGATAAAAAGTGTAATACAGGCTCACGACGAGATTTCGATGATCGAGGTGCTGGATGCAAAAGGCATAGTGATCGCCTCCAATCGTGACGATGTCGGGCTTGACAAAAGCAACAAGGACATCTTCTTGAATGGACAAGACAGGGTTTACATCAAAGACCTTCACACCTCTTTATACACCGGAAATGCGGTTATCAGCATAACAGCACCGATTCTGCTGGACGGTGAATTTTCAGGAGTTCTTGCGATAAATTTTGACGCGGAAAGGGAATTATTTGCGATCACAACGGACAGAACCGGTCTTGGAGATACCGGGGAGATTTATCTTGTGAACAGGGACGGCTACATGGTAACGCCCGCAATGTTTGCGAACGGCACATTCCTGAAACAGAGGGTTGATGTGGGGTATGTAAGTGTCGATGGGGGTGGGGCGGTTTTGACCCGGAATTATCTGGGTACGGATGTTCTCAGATTTCAAACATATATACCTGATATGGAATGGTACCTGCTTGCAGAGATGAGCGAGAAAGAAGCGTTTGCGTCGGTTGCGAGATTGAATAATACGATGCTGCTGGCAATCATTGTTCTTCTGTTGGTGGGGCTGGTTGTATCTATCTTTGTAACGAGGACGATATCAAAGCCCATCTCTGATCTGCATCGCGGTCTCAGAGAGGTGAGGGGCGGCAACCTCGATTATGAGATCGATATCAAGACCGGTGATGAGATCGAACTCTTTGCAGACGAGTTTAACCTGCTGAGCGCCGAACTCAGAGAGTCCCGTTCAAATCTGGAAGAAAAGGTGGGGGGGAGAACCAGAGAGCTCAGCGAGGCAATTGAGCGGTCCGAGACCGAGATCATCGAACGGATGGCGGCTGAGGAGCGTCTCGCGGTGAAGCGGGAGATGGAGACGGCATACACCGATATCCTGACTGCGCTTGGAAAGTCCATAGACCTGAATGTGGTTTTGACAGATGGCTTGCGCCTTCTTATGAAATACACCAGTGCGACTGTGGGCGTAATCTACATGTACGACGCCCAAAATAAGTTGCTTGTACCCGCGGTCACCAGATGCACGGACGATGTGGTTTCGGTGCGGAAGTTCTCGCACGGCGAAGGTATCCCTGGTCAGACCGCTCTTGAGAAGGAGATGGTTGTTGTGACTGACATTCCGGAAGACACGATCTACGGGCTGGAAGCGGGTTTGTGCGAAGTCATGCCTGAGACAATTGTCAGCACCCCGATGATATTTAATGAGATGCTGCTTGGAGTCATAGTTACATGCCATGTCGGCGTGGTCACGCATGATGTGCTCGAATTCATAAAACGTGTTGTCTGCCAGATTGCTGTGGCTGTGCACAACGCGCAGGCATACATACAGACGCAGGAGATGGCAGCTAAGCTTAAGAACCAGCGCGATAAGCTTGAGATGACCTCAAATGAGCTTGCGGCAGCCAGCAAGACAAAATCCGAGTTCCTTGCAAACATGAGCCACGAACTGCGAACCCCGCTAAACTCGATCATCGGTTTTTCAGAGATCCTGCATGATGAGACATTCGGTGCCCTCAATGAGAAGCAGTCGAAATACGCAACAAACATCCTCATAAGCGGCAAGCACCTGCTGCAGCTTATCAATGACATACTCGATCTCTCGAAGGTTGAGGCAGGGAAGGTGGAACTGGAGTATGTTGATTTCGATGTTCAGACGGTGCTTGAGGGTGCAAAGATCCTGGTTCTGTCGATTGCCGAAAAGAAGAAGATCAGGATAGCTGTCACAGTCGAACCCGAACTCACCACGATCAACGGGGACGTGAGCAAGTTCAAACAGATTATTTACAACCTTCTGAGCAACGCAATCAAGTTTACACCGGATGGCGGGTCGATCGCGGTTGACGGGCGGCGCAAAGAGGGAATGGCGCAGATTTCGGTAACTGACACCGGAATCGGGATCTCGCCTGAGGCTGCCAAAAAACTGTTCCAGCCCTTTGTGCAGGCAGACTCGTCCACGTCTCGGAAGTACGGCGGAACGGGGCTGGGTCTCTCTCTTGTCAAGCAGTTTGTGGAGTTGCACGGCGGCAGGGTATGGGTTGAGAGTGGGGCTGACCGGGGTAGCACGTTCATATTCACGATGCCTGTTGCGGGCAAGGCGGAAGCCGGAACGCCTGAGATCTCTGCGGCACCGAAAACACCGGAAGCAGCAAAAACGCCAGTGATGCCAGAAACCGGGGAGATGTCGGATACGCCTGCAGTGTCTGCACAGGATGTCAGGAGGACTATAGCGACCGGAGAGGTGGGAGAGACCGGCGGGGTCGGAGAGATCAATATTCCGGAGATAACCGCGCCATCCGGTGCGAGCGGGGATGAGCCGCTAATACTAGTTGTCGAGGATGACCCGGATGCAAGTGAACTCTTGACAATCACGCTCACCGACGCAGGATACCGGGTCATACATGCGTGCAATGGCAAAGACGCACTGGCGATTGCGCATAAGCTTGATCTGGCAGCAATCACGCTGGACATCATGCTGCCCGGGATGAACGGATGGAGTGTGCTCAAATACCTGAAGTACAATCCCGAGACCAGCGCGATTCCGGTGATCGTGATCTCGATGTTGGATGAGAAAACGCTCGGGTTTTCGCTTGGTGCAATCGATTACCTTTCCAAACCGGTCGAGAGGGACGCGCTCCTTGGCACACTGGACTCACTTAGAGGGGTGCTGGGGGTCGTTGTGCCGAAGGTGCTTATTGTGGATGATGAGCCCGATGCCGTTGAACTGATCGCATCGATGATCGAGCCTGATGGCTTTGACGTGTTGCGGGCGTACGGCGGGCAGGAAGGATTGGACATCGCGTTTAGCGAACATCCTGACGTACTGGTACTTGACCTGATGATGCCTGTTGTCAGCGGATTTGAGGTACTATCCAGACTACGTGATAATCCGGAGACAAAGAACATCCCGGTGATCATCTGCACAGCAAAAGACGTAACAGACGATGAGGTGAAGCAGTTGAGCAACGGTGCAATCTCAATCCTGCATAAGGGGACGTTTTCCGGGAGCGAACTGATAGATAATATCATGAAAGTAACAACAAAAAGGAGTGATAAACACAAATGAAACACATACTGGTTGTTGAGGACAACCCGATGAATATGGAACTCGCAGTTGACCTGTTGGAAGTGTATGGATACGATGTAACGGGTGCGGAGGACGGGTTCGAAGCACTTGAATTTGTCAAGCAGATAGAATTTGACCTGATACTCCTTGATATGCAGCTTCCTGAGATGGACGGGTCGGAGATCCTGGATAAACTCAAGAATGACCCGGATACTGCCGCAACGCCAGTTGTGGCGCTGACCGCACACGCGATGGCTGGAGATGCGGAGCGGTTCGTCGAAGCCGGGTGTGTGGGATACATCTCAAAGCCGATCGACGTCCACGAGTTCAAGCCGGCAGTCGAGCAATATCTGAAATGATGCGGGGAGGTGAGGTAGATAATAGCTGAAGAGACACGACCGAAGATATTGGCTGTAGATGACGAACAGATGAACTTGGAACTGCTGGATGCATATCTATCGCGTGACTATGATGTCATCTCCGTATGCAGCGGCGAGGATGCTCTCGAGGCGGTGAATGCTGATAAGCCTGACCTCATACTACTTGACATTATGATGCCGGGCATGGACGGCTACGAGGTCAGCAAGCGGCTGAAGAGTGATCCCGCCACCCATTTCATACCGATAATCCTTGTGACCGCGCTCTCTGATGTCGGTGACCGGATAAAGGGGAGCGACTCCGGGTCAGATGAGTTTCTCACAAAGCCGGTTAACAAGGAAGAATTGATATCGCGGGTAAAGTCGCTCCTGCACACCAAGGGGCTGCATGACAACCTGCTCTCGGAACGCGACACGCTTGAGATGCAGAACCGCGTGCGTGGCATCCTTACTGCGATGATTTCCCTGCTGCTCCAGACGCTTCCTCCTGAGCAGAAGAAGGTTATGATATACCATATGACCGAAATGGTTGAGAAGACCATAAGTGAGATGTATCCGCTCGGCGAGGAGATGACAGATCCTGCAAGCATCGGGGCGATCTGTGCAAGCGTGATGAATCAACTCGGTGGGAGCTTTTCAATCGAAGAATCCGCTGGCGGGGCTGCTTGCATTGTCAAAGGAACAGTGTGTCCGTGGGGGGCGGATGAAGCCCGCAAGAACCCGATCCTCTGTAACCTCACAAGAGGCATATTCTCAAGGATCGCTG
>JAUVEF010000214.1 GCA_030594905.1 Methanosarcinales archaeon | reverse complement strand
GGGTAATCATCCTTCAGGTGTTTCATGTAATCCAGCCACTGATGGATCAATGTGGTGTATGCTCTTTTTATATCGCCCGCGAGATGGTTATAGTCGGTATCAGGAAGTTGGCTCAGGTCACCTCGCCTGGATAATTCCTCTGTTAGGTGAAAAACCGCCCAGAGAAGCTCTGTAAATGATTCGTGCTCCATCAAATTGGGGTTTTCCAGCAGCCGCAGTAAAAAATCCCTCTTTTCAATCAGGAAACTACGCAACTGTTCCAGATCCACCTTCTGGATATCGATCTCGCATTTGTGATTCTTAAGACATCGGCTAAGGTCAAAAAATTCTTCGTCATTCCAATTATCGCTGATTATAATTTCTTTTCTGATTTTGTCCAACTCAGGGTCGCCTTCAGAAAAATGAGTCAATAATTCTGACCCAACTTCACTGAAAAATGCTCCTATGACCATGTTCAACTTTTTTATCATGGCACGTTTTTCTCTGTAATTGAGCAGCCCTTGTAGTATCAGGGTGACCAGCAGAACATTAATGGGAACAAAAGCGATATGCCCCAACATGTAAACGAAGATGTGGTGGGGATCTCTAAAAATAAGATATTCAATTAGATAAAGAAGTGCAGATAACAGTATCAATAGCGCTCCAAAACGAATCTGCCAGCTTACACGTTCCGTCTTTTTCAAGTTCCATCACCCTTTTTGATACCTATTCTATGATAATCGGAAAACCGCGGACCTGCCACGCTTTCATGCTCCCGAGAACGTCACAGCAGACATTCGTGTACCCGGCTCTCATAAGGATGCTTGCAGCAAGACTTGCACGGTGGCCGACATTGCAGACGACCGTGATCGGACGGTCCCGCGGCACCTTGGAAAGCCGGCTTTCAAGCTTTCCAACATAGATGTGCATAGCGCCCCCTATATGCCCATCTCTCCACTCATTCTCATCCCGCACATCGAGCACCAGAAGATCATCCCCGCGATCGATCCGTCGTTTAAGTTCGTGCACTGTTGAGAGTCCCATGTACTCAGTAGCATTGCCCGCATCATACCATGCCTCAATCCCGCCTCTCAGATATCCCCTGATATTTTCGTAGCCCAGCCGCACAAGGTATCGGACTGCCACATCCAGGTGGTCGTGCAACTCAAGAACCAGCAGAATCGGCTCATTGTAGGGCAGGACCCATCCCGCATACGCAGGGAGCCCCTCCAGCCAGATGCTGTAAGAGCCCCTGATATGAGCGCCTCCCAAGGAGGGCGGGGTTCTGGCATCGACGACAATTGCCCCACCCCTCATCGAATCCTCAAACTCGGCAGGTGTCAGAGGGGGTGGGGCTGGCAGTCGTCCCATGACGGGCGGTCCTTCAAGATTGTACCGCTCCATAACTCTGAAATACGAGGGTCGTTCGTGGTGCTCGGCTGTTTTGTGCCTGATAAACTCCTGCCGGTTCAGCTGGAGCATGGGGTTACTGGCTCGCTCTATTCCTATAGTGCTGTAATCTCTCTCGCTGATGCTTCCACCGCAGACCGAGCCAGCACCGTGAGCCGGGCAGAGGATGACTCCGTCGCCAAGGGGAAGGATCTTTTCAAAGATGCTGTCATGAAGCGCTCCTGCCAGTCTCTCCGCCTCATCCGGACCGCAGAAGTCGGTTCTGCCCACGTCTCCAACGAAGAGCGCATCTCCTGCGAAGACCATGACCATAGCAGCATCTTCGCCAGAAGAGAGGTCTGCCAGCGCGTATGACATGCTCTCATCCGTATGCCCGGGCGTGTGCAGCGCGGTGATCTCCAGACTCCCGATCCGGAATACCTCACCACCATGAAGCGTGCTGCCATAACCCCAGTCGAGACCCGGACCGTGGAAGATCTTGGCTTCTGTGAGGTTGGATACTTCCCTCGATCCGATGACGTAGTCTTCGTTGCGGTGGGTCTCGAATATGTACTTGATCCTCTGTTCTTCTCGCTCTGCTAACTCGATGTAAACGTCGCAGTCCCTCCGCGGGTCGATCACAGCCGCCTCGCCGTCCGAACCGATGAGGTATGAGTTGTGAGCCAGTCCAGCTGATTTTATTCTCTCAAA
>JAUVEF010000212.1 GCA_030594905.1 Methanosarcinales archaeon | reverse complement strand
CCAGACAAGAGTCGTGTCGAATACATCGAGCCAGCCGAACTTGCAGGCATGGTGATGGTCACAAACGGCAGCACGATGTGGACGTACGATCCTACAAATAATCAGGTGACGAAGATGGCGCTTCCGGATGATATGCCGTCTGGGATGGATTATACCCAGCTCGTCAAAGGTATTCTGGATGAGAACGACATATCCCTCGAAGGCATCGAGGACGTTGGTGGACGGAGCACTTATGTGATCGAGGCAACGCCCAAGAACGAATCTAATCGTACATTAATATCCCGGACACGCGTATGGGTCGATCGTGAAAACTGGATGCTACTCGGGACCGAGATGCACGATGCAGACGGCAATCCCATGGTGAAGGTAGAATACAGGGATATAACGTTTAACACTGGAATTTCAGACAGCGAGTTCATATTCGAGGCGCCTGCTGGAGCCGAGGTTGTGGAGACATCGCTTGAGGATATGATGCCTCGGGAGATGACGCTTGATGAAGTGAGAGTCAACATAACGTTCGATCTGAGGGTGCCGTCGTACCTGCCGGAAGGATACGAATTCGACCATGCGATGTTGATTGGTGGCGAGCGGGGGGTTGTGTCACTGCAATACACGAACGGAGATGAGCGATTGCATCTATCCGAGTGGACCCGCGACGATACGGAACAGCCCGGAATGATGATGGGCGAACCCGAGATTGTGAGCATAAGCGGTAACGACGGAGAGTTTACGTCGATGTTTGGCATGAACACTCTTCAGTGGAGCGCAGATGGCATCGGTTACTCACTATCAGGTGCGGTTGAGAAGGGCGAGCTGGTGAATGTAGCGGAGTCGCTTGTGTGACTCCGTGTTTTTTTTATTTTGTATGAAAATGGGTGATGTGTGAATGAATATGCAAGAAGATAAGAAGATTATGTTTGGTATGGGGGTCAGTTTGAGCGTGATTGTGCTGGCTGCCGCCATACTAACCTTTGGGACGCCTTCCGGGGCTATGTCCTTCATCAGTCTGGGTTTGATCGTTGCTGGGCTGCTCATGTTTGCTATATTGTTACACACCGCAACAAAGCCGGAAACAGAACTCGTGGCAGATGAACGGGTTGCAAGAATCAACGAGAGGGCAGGATATGTTGCGTTCTGGCTGGTTCTATTATCGATAACCATCCGGTTCTGGTCGGATCGGGTATGGTCGATCGGAGTCGAACTCGCGGATATGTACTATGCGGCGATGGTTGTCGGGACAATTTCGTGGAGCCTGTTCAGGTGGTATTACACTCGGAGGGGCGACGCCCTGTGAATACCAGAATCAAGGAACTGCGGGCGCGATACAACCTGACGCAGGAGGAGCTTGCAAAGAAGGTCGGGGTGAGAAGGGAGACGATTGTGTTTCTCGAGAAGGGGAAGTATAATCCATCACTCAAACTGGCGCATGATGTTGCAAAGGTTCTGGAGACGACGATTGAAGAACTGTTTATCTTTGATGATGATTGATCGCCCCTGCCTCGTAATGTCTGCGCCCATTCGCGTTTCAGATGTTCCTCACTCAGTTAGAGACTTTACATGGCTCCCCGCTGTTTTGTATGGGTACTACAATGTTCCCAATATCAACCGAAGCAGATCACATGAGGAGCATATTGAATACAAAGCTCTTACTGCTATCGAAATGTCCAGGTCACCAAACCTCACAAAAAGCACGCTCCAGCCCCGAGCGAGATGATCTGCCCGTGAACCCGACTACCCTCAATCACCAGTTCGATCACGGTCTTATCTGCCAGCCTTGGCTCGGTGGGGCTGCCGGGACATGCGATCAACACATCCGACTGCTCGATGAACGGGGTATGAATGTGTCCTACGATCATTACATCGACGCCAAGTTCCTTTGCAAGGTACCCGAGCCCGCTGATATCACCTGTTAATAATTGCCCCTCGTGAACCATCCCGATCGTGATATCTTCCACTTTGAATACGATTCGCTCCGGTAGAAGCTTTCTCAGCTCGGCACAGTCGGAATTGCCATGGACTGCGACCATCTCGCCCAGACTCCCCAGATAGTCATAGCACGCCCTTGATGTGAAATCTCCGGCATGGATGATCATATCCGCACCTTTCAGCAGATTGATCAAGCGGTCTGGCAGCTCGTGGTCGTGCGTATCTGAGATTACGATGAT
>JAUVEF010000216.1 GCA_030594905.1 Methanosarcinales archaeon | reverse complement strand
TCAGCCGGAGCGGTCACGCTGTCCATCGATTCGACAGTTGCACCCGCCGGAACCTCGAATTCAAATGTGCTGTCAGGAATAGCGGTATCGAGTTGCACGTTCTGGTACTCCATTTGCATGATCAGTTTGTCGTTCTGCGAGGTGTCCATCTTAAGCAGCATCCATGTCGCTCTGTCGAACCATAATCGCATAGACGTTGCAAACATGCCCGCTTCATTTGGAGTTGCTGTGATAACATAACACGCGCGTCCGTCAACGGTTGCTCGTCCCTGCGCTTCGATGGTGCAGGTATTCAGCAGTTCCTCGATGAATCTGGCATTTAAGGTTTCATTCATCTGAGCATCCACAGGGACTGCTGCCACCCGGACAGTATTGCTTGTCGGATCGTACATCCAGGTATACGTGCCATTTGAGACCTGCAACTGACCAGCAACCTCAGCAGGTTCCTTGTATTCCATCCTGATCATGCCGGGGGTTTTGTAGGCAAGATCGACAACTATGGTCTCATTGCGCATCATGTCGGTCATGATCATAGTGTAAGAGTATTCCTGCACGGCGTTCTTATGTTCCTGCATCTGCTCTACGATCTGTTCGGAGGTGAGTTCATCGCTGACGCATCCTGCCATCAGAAGCGAGATGCCTGCGATTACAATCAGTAATATGCTTGTTCTTTTCATCAGTAGAACTGTTTGACCGGTGTTTAATAAAGTTGCGCATCAGGGAGGGGGTATTGTACCCTTCCAGGCAGATCAAGGTGCCCTGTTTTTCCGGGGTACGTTTTTAGCCCCCCTCATTCCTGCCTTCAACACCCGGATGGATCGGTGATGATCCGGGACAAGAACACATGACACAGTACTAAAATGTGTGCCCCGTTTCCAGAGCGCCCCCACAGATGACCCAGGTCCACATCAATCATATTCTGATGTATCCAAACAGGTTATCCCGCCCGATCTTGTGCAATCTGTCCCGCATAAGGGTGGTGAGTGCCGCCACGTCCCCCTTCTTCGCAGAGACTGGCGCCACCGTATCAAGCCACTGTCTCCACGGCGGAAGGAGATCAAACCGTTCCACTATCTGATCAAGAGTGGGGTCACGGTCTTTTACCAGATCAATCTTGTTTGCCGCAATGACTATATCCACACCAAGATCGCATAAAAAGTCAAACATCTCAATATCAACAGGTATCTCGCCACGGGACTGCCATCTGTCCACGATCTCGCAGAACGCACTTGCATCGATCACCTGAACGGCGCAGACGATGCGGTCACTGTTGTCTTCAATGTAACGGATGATCTGATTCTTGATGCGCTCCTGAACCACCTCAGGAACACCGTGTAGGAATCCATAACCCGGCAGATCAGTTATCAGCAGATCTTTGAACGCTATGTGCGTGGGTTTTTTCGTAACTCCCGCAAGTCTCCCGGTCTTGACGCGCTTTCCGGTCAGTCTTCTGATCAGGGACGATTTTCCGACATTCGACCTGCCAGCAAATATAATCTCGTGGTTAACATGCATTGTTGATCCTGCAAGTGTATTGGTTCTGAAATGTTGAGTTAGCAGTCAGCGTTTAACTAAGTATCAGTCGGCACACAGATATATAAATCCTATCAAACGATTTTTTCACAAAAAATCGAGTAAAAACTGCCCTCCGGGTCGGAAGTTGGTTCTTGATCAAAGTTTGTTGGGAAGTTTGTGAGTGAGAAATGCCCTTATAGGTTGGAGACCAGTTTTTGATCAAACTTTTGTGAAAAGTTTGGTGAATATACTTCACACCACCACAACTTGAGCTTTTTCAAATCGGTTGATACCCAATTCGTGGGATTCGTCCATTCGCGTAATTCGTGATAAAATCACTAATTCAGATGAATATCGCGAATTACACGAATCTACGCCAACATAATC
>JAUVEF010000105.1 GCA_030594905.1 Methanosarcinales archaeon | reverse complement strand
CACCAACCGGAGGACTTTTGTTTTTTGCACCGATACCTCGCGTCTTTCTCGTCCCCTTTCCAATTTAACGTGAAATGCACAAGCGAGAGGGGCGCGGAAAGTATCGTTAACCACGGTTTTTCATAGCATATACACTATAACATCCAGTCACTCTACGCACCATTTCATTTACGAAAAAGTATATCGCCAGCCCCGCTTGGGAGGGCATTTCTTACTCGCAAACTATTCACCAAACTTTTCACAAAAGTTTGATCAAAAACTGGCTTCCGACCCGGAAGGGCATTTCTCACTCGGTTACGAAGAAAGTATATCACCAACCCCACCCGAAAGGCAGTTTTTACTCGATTTTTTGTGAAAAAATCGTTTTTATAGCACGCCCCAACATAATTCCTTGTGGAAATATGGGTGATCTTGAGATTAGCTAAACATGTGCGTACAATTTAATAATGGAGAAGCCGCATAATATATATTGAGGTGGGGGGCGATCAAGAGCAAGAATGCGCTTATGGGGAAATTATTGAAGATCTTAAAGAAGCGACCAGATGCCTTGCCGCCGTATGACCTGAATGCCCACGGTTCTCTTGTGGAGTTTGAGGTGCCGGACGGCTGCACTGAACTCGAACGCTACTGGGTGGATGAGCCGTATGCATTCGTAAGCATCATTGACGACTCAAAGATGCTGCACTATTATATGGTTGAGCCGTCGCTTACTGCGTATGAGATAGCGGTGCTTGACCGGGCGTACAAGGATCTGCAGGATATCTTGGCACTCTCGTACACCGTTTCAGAAACTGACGTGGACACAGTCTTAACCAGAGAAACACTCACTCTTCTTAAATATTATCATGTGAAACTCAATCCCGCGTCTGCGTATAAGATAATGTATTACCTGCAGCGTAATTTCCGCGGTTACGAGCGGTTAAACCCAGTACTCATGGATCCACACATCGAAGACATCTCCTGCGACGGTATAGAGGTCCCCATCTTCCTGTACCACAAGACGCACCGCAACATCCGGACAAACATCGTCTTCGGCGAGCTGGATCTGAACTCGTTTGTGATCAAGCTCTGCCAGAAGAGCGGTAAGCAGATATCGATTGGTGAGCCGATGGTGGACGCGACCATGCCAGACGGCTCAAGGCTACAGGCGACGCTTGGAAAGGAGGTTACGACCCGCGGCAGCTCGTTTACCATACGAAAGTTCAGTGGCGACCCGATCACACCGATCGACCTGATAGACCTTGGGACATGCAGCGTGGACATGATGGCATACTTCTGGCTGGCGATAGAAGGAAATAAGAGCATGATCTTTGCTGGCGGCACAGCGTCAGGAAAGACCTCGATATTAAATGCCGTATCGCTCTTCATACCGCCCTTGACAAAAGTGATATCGATTGAGGATACGCGTGAACTGACGCTGCATCACGACAACTGGGTCGCTGGCATCACCAGGAAATCGTTTACAGTAAGCGGGGCGGGTGAGGTCACGATGTACGACCTACTACGAGCCGCTCTCAGGCAGCGCCCCGAATACATTCTTGTCGGAGAGGTTCGCGGTGCTGAGGCGCTTACGCTATTCCAGGCGATGTCAACAGGTCACACGACCTACTCTACCATGCATGCGGGCGACGTGCCAACGGTCGTGAACCGGCTTGAAAACACCCCGATCAACGTCCCACATGCGATGCTACAGTCGCTTGACATCATCTGCATCCAGGCGCAGACTTACGTCAATGAGAAGCGGGCAAGGCGGACACAGACCATTGTGGAGATTGCCGGTCTCGATCCAAAGACCGGAAATATCCGCGTAAATGAACTCTACCGCTGGGAGCCTGTGACAGACGCATTCAAACGTGCTGGCGAGTCCAGTGTGTTAAATGACATCATCAATGCGCGGGGCTGGACCCAGGATAAAATGTTCGGCGAACTTGGAAACCGTATAAAGATCCTTGAGTATATGAGCCGGAAAGGCATGAGAGATTATATCAGCGTCTCGCTTGTCGTGCAGGCGTACGCCACAAATCCGGAACTGGTTCTAAGCGCAGTTGAAACGGACAGGTTGAAAGAGTTGATTTAAGAAAACGAGTGACTATTGGGGAATACATGGGGTTTGCATCAATTACAGCGTACAGGATCTTTGGTAACGGCATCCGCAAACGTGCGGAGACACACCACGACCTTGAGGTGCAGCTACGCCGGGCGCACATCCCTGTGCCGATTGATCGGTATCTCTCATCCGCATACTTCTATTCGCTGATTGCGGGATTGATCGGCGCGATTGCCGGGTACTATGCAGGACTGTACCTCTTCGCTGATCTCAGCATTCCTGCAAATATCGATATAGACAGCTTGCCATGGGTGGACGCTCACCAGACCGAACTGTTCTCTGCTACGGCAGGGCTGCTGCTCTTTACACTGACCTTCTACAGCATCTACTTCACCTACGCAAAGATTCCGGCAACAAAAGCAAACATCCGCAAGTCGCAGATCGACCAGTCGCTGCCGCACGCGGTCGCATACCTGTATGCACTGAACAACGGGGGTGGCATGAACTTGTTCGACATCATCAAGTCGCTGAGCGGGTATGCCTACATCTATGGCGCCGCCGCAGAGGAGTTTGAGCGCATCGTCCGGGACGTGGAGTACTTTGGTCATGATATGCTGACCGCACTGCAGAATGCGAGCAACCGGACGTCGTCTGACAAGTTCAAGGATTTCGTTGATGGCTTGATCTCCATTGTTTCGAGTGGCGGCGACATCACAACATACCTCATGAGCAAAACACGGCAGTACCACGCAACAGCAAAAAGGGAGCAGAAGACGTTCCTGGAGACGCTCGGCATCATGGCTGAGGTCTACATCGCTGTCTTTGTTGTGGGACCGCTGTTCCTGATGACGGTGCTTGTTGTGATCGGGCTCATTGACGCCAGATCAAGCATGATCCTGTACATACTGATATATGCGCTGATCCCTGCTGGCACCGCCATCTACCTGATTCTCATCGGTATGATCTCAGATGTCGGTAAAAAGCCATACGGCATGTATACAGTCGAAAAGAAGCCTGATGCGTTCAGTGACGTCCATGTCAAACCGTTGTATGAAGATCAGGTAAAACTTATACAGCGGATGCATCTTCGCCGGATGCTGCTCGGGTTCAGGGCTACACTCTTCCATCCATTCCGGCTGATGCGCTACAAACCAGCGTACTCGTTCCTGATTAGTGTACCGCTCGCTGTCCTGTACATATACTCGGTTCTACGATCGTCTTATCCGGATCTGAGCCTCACAAGCATTGGCACGGCCACGGGCGTTGACATCAGCCGCATATCCGCGCTGGACGATCAGATCTTCTTTGCCGCCCTGATGGTGTGTACCCCGTTCATCATATTCTATGAACTCAGGAATCGCAGGATACAGCAGATCGAAGACCAGATCCCTGAGTTTATGAGAAAGCTTGCGAGCATAAACGATGCGGGCATCCTGCTCATCGATGCCATCACAATGGTTGCGCAGGCAAAGATCGGTATTCTGCAACACGAGGTGAAACAGATCGTCGGAGACATCACGTGGGGTACGATCCTGACTGACGCACTGAGGAACTTTGAGTACCGGGTCAAAACAGACATGGCAAGCCGCATAATCACCTTGATTGTGAGGGCGAGCGAGTCCACGAGCGACATCAAAAGTGTACTCGTGATCGCGGCAGGTGATGCCGAGGTTCAGAAACAGACGAAGAACGAGCGGACCGCAGAGATGTTTGTGTACGTATTCATAATCTATGTGGCATTCTTCGTCTTCCTCTTCACAATCTATGTGCTTGCCGCACACTTCCTCACCTCTATGACCGGATCATTTAGTGAAGCTGCATCAGACCTGACAATGATCAACATATACGACATGGATATGTATACTATGCTCTTCTTCCATGCCGCCCTGATCCAGGGGTTCTGCTCGGGGCTGGTTGCAGGGAAGATGAGCACCGGAAGCATCTCGTCCGGACTGAAACACTCGGTTATAATGATGCTGATCTCTTATGGAGTCTTCACAGTACTTGTATAGGGGAATAAGAGAATATAGATATACTAATATAGACGTAGAAATAAATGTGAAAATGGTGGATTATCGCAAAAAGCGACCGGGCAAGGGTACCTGATATGAGAAAACGCACCAGACCGTTCAAAGAAGATTGCGACGCAATCTCCGAAATCATTGGAGAACTGCTCATGGTAGTGATCGCCATCATCGCGTTTGGCGTTTTAGCAGTAATCATGCTCTCATACATGGAGCACAGTGACACACTGCATGTAGATGTGGACGGCTGGGTGGATGTCAGCGCAGACACGATCCATTTCAGGCACAGCGGCGGCGAGGCGGTCGAGGCAGAGGAACTTGAAATGATCCTGAACCTGAACGGAACACTTGTGGAACTCTCATCAGACAATGTCACTACGATTCTTGGAAAGAGCCTGTGGCAGATTGGCGATATCATCGAGATCGATGCAATGGACCGGTGGGGAATCAATATCAAGGAGGATGATTACGTGGGCGGGATTATAATTCACAAAACGACAGTGATCGTCGCTGGCACGCTTCTTGGAGAGAGGATCGATGCTACGGCAACAGCGACTGCGACAGCTACGGCAACCCCAGCACCAACCCCAGCACCCACTCCGACGCCCCCACCGACAGTCACCTTGGACAGTCCGCCCGATGGCAATGTCTCAGCGACCGGGGACATTACCTTCCGGTATACTCCGAATAATGTGGACTCAGGGATTGCTTTCTGCAGCTTAATAATCAACGGTGTTCTCAACCAAACCGACAACAATGTGGCAGAAGGGATTGTCAATGATTTTGTTGTGTCTGGTCTGTCTGATGGAACGTATATCTGGTGTGTGAACTGCACTGATGATTCCCC
>JAUVEF010000017.1 GCA_030594905.1 Methanosarcinales archaeon | reverse complement strand
CTGATCTTTGAGACGGGGATCACATTCGGGCACAACTTCCCCAAGTACCAACTGGACAGTCTCGATGATGGATTGATCCGTGAAGCAATTGAGAAATCCGGCGCGGATTTTGCGTATTTTGACCGGAAGTCGATGAATGCTGCAGAGCGTTACCGCATCAGCGCCGTGATCGAGGATCTCGGGTACGAAGTCCTGCGAGAAAGTAGAATTCGAGAGCGGTTTGGGGGATAACTGTGAAACGAGGCGAATGGCAGGAAAGATGCGGGGGGAGGGATTTGAACCCACGAATGTCTGCACAACAGGATCTTAAGTCCTGCGCCGTTGACCTGGCTTGGCTACCCCCGCAGAGGGGCTCGAGTTTTCGTTGGACGTATCTTTAATCTTTTCTAACTCGTGAGAGAGAACAGAAGAGATATTTTCCACCGCCGCATCGACATTTTCTCTTAAATCAGCCATATAATTCCATCCCTTCTTTTTCTACCAATCTATTAAATAGATTGCCCTTGACCGGACTTTGGGATTCGCTGCAGAATAACCGGGTAAGGTTGAACATCCCCAAACACATTCACAATATCGCGAGTGTTTAGCTAACCACAATACCACAGATTTGCACGCGAAAATAGGCGGCGGCAGGATATAAAATGCGAAACACATCAACAATATCTTGAAGGTACTACTATCTTTTTGTATCAATCTCGTAGTTTTTCCAACCTCGGCTAAACACATACGCCCGAAAAAGAGTTTATATTAATCACGCACACTACATTATATCATTCATGCTTGATCCACAAACATTTGTAATCCCGGACAACACCAGGATGGAGGAGCGCACCATCGTGGTTGATGGCGGTGCAATCATTGGCGGGCAGTCCAACATCGAGTATGGCATCATCGCCGACAATATCATGATCGGCGAGCATGTGAATGTGTGCGGCGAGGTGTGTGCGCGTTCTGATGTGTACATCGATCGCTGGTCTGACATCCAGGGCGGGGTGGACGCGGACGGTGACACACACCTCGGTGAGTTCGTAAAGATCCACGGCAAACTGGCCGTTGGCGGTGACCTTGATATCGGGGAAAACGTGTCGATCAACGACGGATTTGAGGCAAAAGGCTGGATCATGATCAAAAACCCGTTCCCAGTCATAATCTTCATATACATGTATCTGAGTGAACTGCTGCACCATGGAACAGATGAAGAGGTGGAAAAAGCGATTCAGGAGTTATTTGCAGATGATCAGGAGCAGGACGATGGTATCCAAACGATGGTGATACCGGGCGGTGCTATAATTTCGCTCAGTGCGATCGAAACGGATTATCCAGCGCGTATTGGGGATGGCTGCCGGCTGCAGGGCAACATCCGTGCAAAATCGCTTTCCATGGGATGTGATACAACGTTGTTTGGCAGCATCCGGGCGAATGATGTCACGATTCAGGAAAACAACATCATACATGGGAACATCGATGCAAAAGGCGATGTCTGCATCGAAAAGGGGTGTCACGTACTCGGCGATGTTCGTGCACGAGCGATCCGGATTCACCGTGATGCAACGGTGGATGGGGTCATGGATGCGCGTGGCGGCATCATGATCACAGAGGCAGTAGATGCGGAAGCAGAAGCGGAAACGCCAGCAGACGGGGGCGAGAAGAACGAATTGCCTGAATTGGAAGAAACCCCTGGTGAGGCAGAAGACGTATCCGAAGAGAGATCTGCTAAAGGATCAGATGAAGGATTAAGTGATGAACCGGGCGAAGATGCGCTTAAAGGCGAGCCTGATAGTACAGAAGAGCCGGACATGGAAGAAGAAGAATCTGGCGAAGAAAACGGTGAACCTGATAAAATGGATAGAAGAGATGAAGCCGGAGACGCTGAGGGGGAAGAAAAAACCGATGAAAATATGGAAAAATAAACGCTGCTTTTGCTAAAACAGGTAAAAAGCGTAAAATCGGTAGAGTGCATGACCACAGATAAAATTGGATACAAAAGCGTGGTGCAGAGTGTCGTTGATCTGCTTGTGCAGGCTGAGACCAGACTGCCGGACGATGTCACGGCAGCACTGACAGACGCCCACCAGCACGAGACAAACCCAACTGCAAAAGAGCAGATCAAGACAATTCTTGAGAACATACGCCTCGCATCAGAACGAAATGCCCCGATCTGCCAGGATACTGGGATACTGATATTTTTTGTTGAGATCGGAAGGGAACGTGCGATTAACTTCGACATCCAGGGCGCAATATGCGACGGCGTTAAGAAAGCAACCGAAATTATACCGCTCCGACCAAACGCGGTTCATCCGATCACGAGAGAGTCGTCCGGAAACGTCGGCGTAGGGCTGCCGGACATTATTCTTGATCTGGTAGACGGAGATCATATCAGGATCACTGTTCTGCCGAAGGGCGCGGGAAGCGAGAATGTGAGCAGGCTTACTATGCTCAATCCCTCGCAGGTCGCTAATATCAGGCGATTTATCCTGCAAACCGTTGTGGACGCGGGGGGGAAGCCGTGTCCACCAGTGATCGTCGGCGTCGGCGTCGGCGGATCGTTTGACAAGGCTGCCCACCTCGCAAAGAGGGCGTTGCTGCGAGACGTCTTCGATATGGACGATTCCGAGCGAGAGATCCTTGATTCCATCAATTCACTTGGAATCGGTACGATGGGACTTGGTGGCGACATAACCGCGCTTGCCGTGCATATCGAGTATGCGCACTGCCACACGGCATCGCTTCCGGTTGCGGTGAACATCCAGTGCTGGGCGAACCGGCGGGCGAGCGTGGAACTTAACTGTTTGGGTATTTGTGTTGTGTGAGCGTTAGTTGCCCTTCGTGTTTACAGTCAGATCGACATTACAAAACCACAGAAATCGGTCACGAACGGCGCATATTATGGAGCTATCAAAGACTCACGCCACCAGACTGCCCACGCCGTTGTTCGATGGTGCTATATACTGCAACAGCCGATGATAACACATTAATCCATGAAATCAAGAACCCGAATCAAAATCTGTGGAAATACGAATCCAGGTGACCTTGATCATGCTATATCATGTGGGGCGGATGCCGCCGGATTTATCACAAACGTTCCGGTCAAATCGCCAAGAAAGATCGATGCGAAAGTCGCAAGACAACTGATCGAACAGGTACCGGTCTTTGTGGATTCTGTACTTGTCATTATGCCAGAGGATCTTGATTCGGCGATGGCGCTAATAGCAGAGACCGCCCCAACATGCGTACAGATTCACAACGATCTTCCAAACAGCGAGCTTGCGATCATCTCAAAGACTGTTAAGCTAATTAAAACGATCGTAATTCCAAAGGATGCGTCGTTTGAGATCATTGATCCAATCATCGTGCGCATCAATGGACTGATTGGAATCGCGGATGCGATACTCCTTGATACCGGAACTGGCTCAAAGAGTGGGGGGACTGGCACGGTGCACAACTGGCAGATCAGTGCAGAGATCGTGCGCCGCTGCAAACTGCCAGTCATCCTTGCGGGCGGGCTGACGCCTGAAAATGTGGCAGATGCGATCCGGCAGGTCCATCCGTATGCGGTGGACACCGCTTCAGGAGTTGAGATAAAGGGAGCGCGTGATCCGGACCTGGTGCGGTTGTTCATCGAACAGTGCAGGCGGGCTGACACGGCGGCAGGGGTGGCTGCGACAGGGGTTGATGATGACTGATATCGTTGCAGCGATCGCAGCATGTCCTGTGAAAAATGCGATCCGTGCTGCGAGCGATGGCGCTGATATGATCGAGATCAGGATCGATCTGCTGGACTGCCCCCCGGGTGAGCCGCATTCTCCGGATTCACAAGATTCGTTGCAGTCACTGCGCTTGCTCTTTGAGGAATTGAACAATGCCGTGCAAATTCCGATCATCGCAACCAACCGCATAAGCACAGAGGGTGGCGGATTTACCAGATCTGAAGAGGAGCGAATCGATATCTTGCTTTCTGTGCTGGAACTGGTTGACGCTGTCGATATTGAACTCCGTGCAGATCCCAAATACCGGGATCAGGTCGTGCAGAGTGCTAAGGCTGCCGGCAAACGCGTCATTATCTCGTATCACGATTTCTCAGCGACCCCGGGCATAGCAGAGATGCAAAAGATCTTATCTGAGTGTTTCGCTGCTGGCGCCGATATCGCAAAACTCGCTGCAACCCCGCAGTCGTACGATGATGCGCTGCGCCTGCTCAAACTTACACGCGAGAATGGATCAAAACAAGTCTGCATTATCGGGATGGGGGCGTATGGTGCACATACAAGGGTGATCGCTCCACTTTACGGGTCTGTGATCGCTTACGCATCTATTGAGGCTGTAACAGCCCCCGGACAGTTTAGCGTGAGTGAACTTGCGATGATGATGCGGATGCTCGGCGTATGAACGCTGAAAAGCGTTTATGCCGGGGCTGAGTGTATTCTGTGACAGCCCCTCAGCTAAACACGTACGAACTAAAAGACTACCTCCGCTTGAACCTTAGCCCAACCGCGATCAGCGCAAGGATCACAATCACAGCGATTATCGCCATAATCGGGGCGCCAGATACGGCAACCCCGGTCATAAACTCCTCTGAGGTCTTGACCTCCATCTCATATCCTTCGAGATAGTTATCGGATGGATTTGACTCGCTGGATGATTCCACAGGCTTGGTAACGTCTTCACCGACCCCGCCTGCTACTGTGGTGTCGTTTGCATCGGACGCAGATTTTGCCTGCCGCGTTGTCTCTTCATCATTATCAAGCCAGCCTGGTGGGTACGTGCTATCACGACTGCTGCGGGCTGAATCCGGCTTATCAACCTGCGCCGGTGTACTTTCAAGTGGTTTCATGTCCCGCTTTGTTGCAGCCGACATCGTTTCACGATACGCGTCATAATCTTCAGGTGTCAAGAACGTGGAGATGAGTCCTGGTATATACTCATCGTCAAGAACCGGATTTCCACAGCAGTTGATACAGCAGCAGGGTCCGTAATCCTGCACCGATTCAACATACTCGGAAATCAGTGTCTCCCTGACCTCGTCTGACGGGCTCCATCGCCCCTTACGCATCGATTCGATCATTCTACCGAGCATGGACTGGTATGCGTAAGGACTACTCTCCCTGGCAGCCGCACCGATGTCAATATCGTACTGCCCTCGGTATGCATCACCGATGTACACATCATACACCTGCTGCCACATCGTATCAGTGATAATATCGGGACACGTAGCCTCCCAGCCCCAGAGATACTCCATAAACTTACTCATCTCTCTCAGACCTGCATAACCCTCGCCCAGCATCCCCTTAATCCATTCAGGATTTAAATATCTGGTCCGGATTTCCTTGTGGATCACCTCATGCAGCGATGATACGGTCGGGTCGCCGTCTATGTCACGGTTGTCGGTTACGTATATGCTATCACTGTCAAAATCCTCTCCTGTGACTGTTTTGTATGCGCTTGCAAGCCCGCCCACATACTGGAAGACATCGTCGTTGTCGATGAATCCATACAGGTTCGAGTTGGTATTATGCACAATCGCATCGATCTGTGCGATATTAAGCTCGAAGATATACTCACCTGGAATTCCCCAGACACGATCGCCATAGATGTGATGCATCCTGCTTTTGTAAACGTTTCCGATATCAGTGTTGGTGTCCCACGTCCCGCTTGCAGCAACAACAGAATCAAGATTCGGTCCGTAAGTACCGGGGGCTTCCAGAAATATCCGTGACACCGAGAGATAGGTCGCATTCTCTTCGAGTGCAACTCCGGTGTACATTCCTGTTACATTCAGCTTATCGAATATTTCGAGTGTGTTGTTTTTGACATAGTTACCACCACATCCCTCGTCTTGCTCCGGGGTGGCATTCTCCGCGAGCCGGATTGCACGGTCGATGAGCTTTAATTTCCCGGGGAACAGATCACGATGCAGCCCTGACGGCACCACCATAACATCAATTCTCGGTCTGCCAAGATCGCTTCCATTGATCAGTTTAACGTCGATCACCTTTTCAGTCTCAGGATCCCACACAGGCTCTGCACCAACCAGATGCAAGATCTCGGATTCGACAACACCCTGATCGGTCATTGCCCACGCCCAGAGTACGATCGCAAGTTTCCTTGGATACTCGCCACCGTGGTCCTCTCGATATCGCTCGATGAGAGCTTTTGACATATTCGTACCGACCTCCCACGCCTCCTTTGTTGGCACCCTATCCGGATTCATCGAGTAGAAGTTCCTTCCTGTCGGGATCACAGCAGAGTTTCTTATCGGATCATCGGCTTGGGATGGCGGGATATACCACCCGTCAAATCCTTCGAGAGTCCTATTAACCTCGATATCGCACGCTGAGATGTTGTCTGCAAATCCAATAGCACGATTCAGGTATGCGGTAAGCTCGTCACTCGATTGGTTGTTGAGAAGCAGTTCCTGCGCTTCTGTGACATCCGTGCCATTGAACACAGCCTCAAGTAGCTGCATGGTGCAGTTATCAAGTTTTGATTCGTTTTCGATCTGCATGGGATCAGGATAGCCTTTATATCCAATCATGCGTGCAACCTCTCGCTTGTACCCGTCGCGGAGCATTGAGATGATGAGGGACACTCCGGGTTTGCCAACAGGTGGTTCGCCAAACGTATGCAGCCCGTAAGGCATGAACTCGGTCTTCAGATCATAGAGATACTCTGCGAGTTCCACAGCGAAAGCGTCGAATGTAACGTTGTCCATTGCACCGGGATCGACCTTGAGTGTCTCGTTCAAGTGCAGCTCCACGCATTCAGATATGATCGTCTTCTTATACGCATCCCGGACATCCGCATCAACGCCATCAGCCATATAAAGCGATACGGTCTCTAAAAGGCATGTCAAATTTTCATACAGCCCCGCAGCAACGATCGGAGGCGTCAGATGCGTGATCATCGTTGCGCTGCCCCTCCGCTTTGCCTGCGTACCCTCAGCGATGTTATCCACGATGTAAGGATAGATCACAGGCATGTCCTGGATCAGGATTGCGGGCCAACAATCATCAGCGGATAAGCCCGACTCCTTTCCGGGAAGCCACTCCTGCGTGCCATGCTTTCCAAAGTGCATGATAGCGCCCGCACCAAACCCGCCGGACTCCTGCTCCTGCTTAAGCCAGAGGTAGAATGCAATATACTGATGGTGCGGCGGAATGTCTTTGTTATGGTACAGCACGGTGTTGTTCTGAAGCCAGCCCCGCGTAGGCTGTGGCGTAAGGATGATGTTTCCGAAGGAGAGTTTCGGAATCACAAAATACTCTTCTCCGGTCGTCTCGTTCTCCCAGGTCATGACCTCTCCCGGCGGCTCGCCCCACCGCTCAAAGACCTCTTCCTGCCGCTCTACCTCAAGTTCACCGAACCATTCGAGATACGTTTCGACAGGGATCAGAGTTGCAGTCCCGGAGGATACGAGTCTCTCAAGTTCGCCAGGCGCCCATGACCCGATGTTTGTTCCATTGAGCGTCATCATCCTGACAAGTTCAGTCTCGTTCGGAATCTCGCCTTCGACTGTGTAGCCTGACCGGTTCATGGCGTTTAAGATATTCTGGAGGCTCGGGGGGACGTTTACATAAGTTGCGCCAAGGTTGTCTTTGCCGCCGCCGTGATTGTAATAGATCATCGCGATCCTCTTCGCATCATTTGGGGTGTGAGTGCTGCTCAGATGCGCCCATCTGATTGCCCTGTCCGCGGTCCAGTTGATCTGCTCATCGATTGGCTGGTACGCATAATCCGACTCGTTCTTTCCGGCAATCACGATCGGATCGATGATGCCGTCAAGTTCGGGCATTCCGACCTGAAAGCCTAAGTCCATAATCGAGATTCCGTGGCTCGTCTCGTTTCGCCATTCCTCAGGAGCCATGTAGTACAGCCGGACCGCCCGCATCACAGGTACATTCAGGGTTTCAAGATCCGCGATTCCCTGATCAGGATCGCCATAGTTGATCCGGAATGACTTTGTGCAGATGATTGTATCCGGAATCGTCTCGTTGTTTATGATATAGAATTCTTTCAGATCGTCAGTTCCCGTAAATGCAGTTGAGATGACGTTTGCGCCTTTTTGCTCCAGTGTGCGGATTAGTCGCTCCAAATCAGGCGACCCTGTGAAGGTATGCCAGTTTGCGACCCCGATCGTTGGGTTGTCAGGATCGTACTGATAACCGGTGTAATTGTTGGCATACCACTCAAGATATGTCGGGGTATCGAAAAACAGTTCAGGGGTGCCCGGATGATGGAGGTATGCTTTTGGGACCGGGGCAGGGTCTTTTATATCACCGATCAAGCCGCAGAAGTTAACCTCAAGATATGTTAGCAGCCGTGCGATATTCTCCTCGGCATAGTTGTCCCAGTACTCTTTGATGAACCAGTGTTCGGTCAGGTTGACATTTCCAAATAGGTCATCATATCCTCCCGAGTTGATGCAGATGATTGGAATTTCGCTTGCATCCGCGGTCTTTATCGGACCTTTCAGGTTTTCTGCGGGTGTGCCGCTGAGATGCTCAAGGAATATCAGGTTATATCCAGTCAAATCGATTCCACTCCAGACAGCAGAGGGTGGAAGATGCGTAATATTCAGATTGCTCATTTCAGCAACATTTTCGATGAAATCGCGTCGCTCGACCGTGATGAAGATTGCTTCAGGTTTTTTTGCGATTATCTGAGTCGTGATCTCGATCACAACACTTGAGTCCTCTGGCGTGGCTTCGTCGTTGCCATAGTAGAACGTGACCACATCGCGGGCACCCCTCGAATCGTTCAACTCAAACTCGTTTGCACACACCCCGGGCTCCGGATCATTTTGGTAATTCACACCGTAGTGCCAGTATTCACCCTCCGTTTCATCGTTTGGGACGTCTGCAATCGAATCGAGGAATAGTGTGCCGGATGTATTATAACCTGAATCGTTGATCGTGAAATTGAAATTTCCGTACCTCGATCCCGCCACCTTTATGAATGCGCCGAGCGCTGTGGTGCGGCTGATTGTGTAGTTCGCGGGGTCTGCACTGCTGTTTCTTGCTGTTACATTCAGAGTCTCGCCACTTAGCAACACCGTACTACCTTTCCATACACCAAACGCATACAGATACCCGGTATCCGAGCCGATGAACATCATCCCGTCAGAGATCGATGGCGAGGACATGATGTAGTCGCCGGTATCGCAACGCCATCGCACCGTGCCGTCAGTTGCGTTCAGTGCGAAGACCGTACCGTCGCCGGTGTTCGTTCCAAAGTATACGGTTTCATCAGCAACGGCAGGCGATGATAGGATTGCGCCATTCACAGACTTATTCCAGATTTCGCTTCCGCTTCCCGCATCGAGGCAGTACAGCTTCTTTTCAGAGGTTCCAGAGCCAATATAGACCTTTCCATGTGCAATTGCCGGCGAGGATATCGTAGCTTTCAGATCACGACTCCAGACCATATCCCCAGTCATGTTGACCGCATACATCCGGTTATTTGTTGCGAAGTAGACCACCCCACTCTCGATTGCAGGCGTCGTTTTTATTGTATCAGATGTGTTAAATCTCCATAGAATCGACTGGTTGTAGATATTCACGCAGTAGAGAGCAGGATCTCCGCCAGCGAAGAAGACCACGCCCGCGGATGCGGCAGGTGATGCATATTGGTTGATATTGCCCGGAGTGTCGACACCCCATAGCTTGTTTCCATATAAATCAAACACGTGTAATTTTGCATCAGAAAAACTGTTCACAAAGACCGTATCGTTGTAGATGAGCGGCGAGGATGCGACGCCCCAGTAGGCGGGGTTCTCATCGATTGTCCGGTTCCAGATTGTTGCTCCATCCAGCGCGTTTACGCAGTAGATATCACCTGTTACCGAGCCTACGAACACACGATTCCCGGCTACGGCGGGCGTGGATGCGCTGCCTGTGCCGCCGATCGGATTCTTCCAGAGAATGTTGCCGGTTGAATTATCCAGAGAGAATAATCCAAGGTTGCTGCTTTCACCCATCGGGGGCCATGTTGCGACATAAACACGATCGCCGGCGATGCTTGCACCACCTCCGATATAGCCAACGGACGGTTTTGTCTCCCAGAGTACCATTTTTGTGAGCGGACCGTTGCTTGCGTTTCCGGTGCGCCCGGTATCGCCGTGGAACTGTGACCAGTCTGCGGATGCAACCGTTATGGTGAGTATAAGCGCCAGAAGAACTGTGGTCGCTATTTTTGTTGTGGTCTTTGGGTTCATGATTGAATCATGATAATTGTTTTAACTTAAACATATAGGAGATCATGCGTCGATACTGCCTGATGCCACATGCAGTATCATCAGTGCGTCGAGCGATGTTACCATGCCATTACCACTTAGATCAGCCGCATCAGTGGCAGGAACCGCCCCGACCGCCATCTGAAGCGCAATGACGGCATCCGCTGCGGTGACTACCCAATCGTGGTTGAGGTCGCCTTTCAGTGGTGATGGATCGCGGAACGCATACAGGTAACCCGAGTCTGATCCAACGAAGAGGATTCCGTCAGAGACTGCAGGCTGCGCCATGTTCCAGTTGCCTGTGTCGTAACTCCACTTTAGGGTGCCATCATCCGCATCGAACCCATAGATCGTTCCACTACCATAGTTGGCTGTGGTGTACACCATTCCACCCGCAACGACCGGCGAGGAGAGACATGCGCCACCCAGTGTCCGGTTCCAGATCTCACTTCCATCGCTCGCATTGATGCAGTTGATTCTCTTGTCTTTGTCACCGATGTAGATTCTGCCACTCGATATCGCGGGCGAGGAGAGCGAGCCATACAGGTACAGGCGCCATATCTCGCTTCCTGTCGCGATATTGACCGCGTACAGCTTCTTCTCATTCTTCCCGGTTGCAAAGTACACAACTCCCTCGCAAACAGCAGGTGTTGTCGTCACCTTGTCACCTACACCAAATGCCCATTCTTCGGTCTGCGTTGCAATGTCCACACAATTCATAGCGTTTCCACCGCCAAAGAAGAGTTTGCTGCCGTCTGTTGCAGCCGACATATAACTATCAGAACTGCCTGATGCCGAGTAATTCCACTGCTCGATCCCATCGAAATCGAATGCGTGTAGCCGTCCATCCGAAGAGCTTACCACGTATACTACGCGGTTATGGGTGAGCGGCGAAGATGCAACACCATGGTATCCCGGATTTGGTTCGACGTTTAAGTTCCAAATCGTGGTTCCATCGCTTGCGTTGATGCAGTATAGATCGCCACTGAAATACGTGGCGCCGGCAAACACCCTTCCGCATTCGATAGCCGGCGTCGAAACACCACCAAATCCTCCGAGCGTGTTGCTCCATACAATGCATCCATTAGATTCATTAAGACAATGCAAGCCAAGGTTCTCGTTCCCACTGCCAGGCCAGTTAGATACGTAGACACAACCTGCAACGACACTTGCGCCACCGCCGACATAGTCACTTCCAAGATCGGTACTCCATAGCAAATTGGCGGTGATTGGCGCATTCCCGCTCACATTCCCTGTGCGCTCCGGGTCATTGTGAAACATCGGGTACTCTGCCGCCGCGGGCAGCAGAAGTACCGATATTGCGATCAGCAGAACAACCGTGGTTGTTGCGATCGATCTGGCGATGGGGGGCATTCCTAACCTCTATCAGGCGATATTCGCTCCTGCCGCCACCTGCATAATCATCAGGGAATCGAGCGAGGTTACCGTACCATCACGGTTCACGTCAGCTGCATCGTCTGGAGCAATGCTTCCGACCGCCATCCGGAGCGCAAGTACTGCGTCTGCTGTTGTGACGCTGCCATCATGGTTGACATCGCCCGGAATAGTAATACCAGTGATAGATACGCCGATCCGAATCAGCATATC
>JAUVEF010000168.1 GCA_030594905.1 Methanosarcinales archaeon | reverse complement strand
CCAGTCCCCACACCAAGTCTTGCAAGACCTGCGATAGTGTTTGCAGCAGAGCCGCCGGGCTGCTCACTGACCTCATCGACACGGACTTCCTCGCCCGGCTCTGCGATGCGCTCGATGAGATAGAGCTTGTCCATATTCAGTGCGCCGATTCCGATAATCTCAACCTGCACCATTATTCCACAATTCCATATCTCGTGATCATCTATGATCGTCTATGTTTGTCCGGGCGCAGCAGGTCATGATCCTTTCGTATGCAGTACCCATCCGGAGGAATCTATTTTTCCGTTTGGCAGCACAACGGTCACACCATCCTCTTTCCTTATCCGTGTTTTTCTCAGCGTGACATCTATAATTTTACCCCTGTGACCCATCGTCTCAACCTCATCACCGATGTTAAAGTCCCTATCCAGCAGGATGAATATTCCTGCTATCGCATCACTCAGGACGTTCTTAACCGCCAACGCAACAGCAGCCGCAACCAGGACTGTTGCACCCATAAGGGGCACTAAAAGCTCTTTTAGGTTCAGTTCTGCTATGATATACGCCAGAACAACGAACCACAAGACGTACTTCACAATTCTCCGCATGATATTCTGCGTGTCAGGTGGTAGAGCGGTCTTCCCAAGGATCTTTCTTGCAGACCGGCTGATTACGCCGATCACAATGAGGGCAATTACAAAAACCAGTATCGCTTTTAAGTATGGTTCGTATGCCTGCGACAGATCAGAGAAGATTATCAGACCCATTCTATAACCATCTGCCCAGATTTGCCTAACAAATTCTGAAAGCCTGCTAATGATTTTTCCATTATCAAATAGCCCCCAATATTACAGATTGATCGATCACACCTTGCTCAGTGCAACCATCATCTCTTGTGCGAACGCGCTGGCGCCTGCTCTCGGATAACCGGCGAGACGGTGCACCTCAGTATCGTCCGCACGCAGGAATAGGACTACGGGCACACCACCACGCGGGTTATACTTCGCCGCAAGATCTCTTTGCTGATCCGCATCGATCTTTATGCATACAAACTCATCTGACAACTTGATAACATCAGGATCGATATATACAACCCTGTCCAGTTCCGTACACCATGTACACCAGTTGGTATACACATCGATCATCACAGGCATATTCTGCTCCTGTGCGATCCCCATTCCCTCCTCATAAGAGTACCATACAATCCCTGCACCCTCTGCATTGGTTCCTCCGTCCGTGGCTGGCGGCGCGTCATTCGGCGTGGTGTCGATGCATCCACAGACGCTACTTATGGCAAGCATCAGCAAGATAACTATTATTCTATTTCTGTTCACAGTATCACCGTTATTATCCCTATATTCCCTGTGTGTTGTCGTTATTGTGGACTTGCGAGCGGTTCCTGCTAATACGCTCTTTTGCGAACACACCAATGCATTCCATTAACCTTATCACTATAAAAATCTACATACCACTGTATGCCTACAGACGGGGCTTGACATGAATAAGCACGGAACAGATGAAAAAACCGTCGAATCGATATTGAGTGAATTGAAGGGTAGGGATACGCCTTACGAACGCATTTTAAGCTCGATGTGTACATATCCACACCCCATCGCAGCAAAAGCGCACCAGCAGTTCATCGAGGCGAATCTTGGCGATCCTGGTCTCTTTGCCGGGACCGCGTGGATCGAGCGCGAGGTTGTGCGGATGCTCGGGGCGCTGTATAACAACCCTAACGCGCATGGTTATGTCACCACTGGCGGCACTGAATCGAATATCCAGGCAATACATGCGATCAGAAATGCGCGAAATATGCGCGAGCCAAATATTATTGTCCCTGCATCAGCACACTTTTCATTCGACAAGGTTGCAGACCTTCTCAAGGTTGAAGTGAAGAAAGCAGATCTCACCCACGAGCTTATGGTTGATATATCGTCGGTAGAGGATTTGATCGATATTAACACAGTTGGCATAGTTGGAATCGCAGGAACTACGGAATTCGGACAGATAGATCCAATCAAAGATCTTTCAGATCTCGCAATGGCGTCAAATCTATTTTTACATGTTGATGCTGCATTCGGCGGATTCGTGATCCCGTTTCTTCCAGAGAATTACGAGTTCGACTTTACGCTGCCCGGCGTCACATCGATCGCTGCCGACCCGCACAAGATGGGTTTCTCAATGATACCCGCCGGTGGGCTTTTGTTCAGAGATCCTTCGTATATGGACCGGTTATCGGTAGATACGCCATACCTGTCAGTTACTGCCCAGCAGACCCTCTCAGGAACGCGGAGCGGAGCATCGGCGGCGGCAACTTACGCTGTGCTCAAGCATCTCGGCAGAGACGGCTATGAACAGATCGTGCGTCAGTGTATGGAACTTATGCGTGGGCTGCTTGCCCGGGTCCGCGAAGCAGGCATCGAGCCGGTGATCGAGCCTGTGACAAACGTGCTGGTGCTTGACGTGCCTGATGTCGATTTGGTGCGCAGCAAACTCAAAGACCGTGGGTGGATTGTATCGATCACCCGCGACCCCCACGCGCTCCGACTGGTGATAATGCCGCACCTGACTCATGAGAACATGAACTTGTTTGCAGACGATCTGTGCGATATTGTGAGTCATGGCTGATGTTTATGGTTTCCGGGTTTCCGGTTCTGGTTTCTGATTTCATGCGTATCAGCAATCTCATCGATGACCTGGTCGGTGATTGGACTGGCGACTCGACTGCCGACCAGACAGGGGACCTGACTATCGATCTGATACGGTATCTCGGTGGAGAAATTGTGGATTTCTCAGGATACCGGGTTGATCTGTCGCATCTCACTGATTTTGAGCAAAGCGTCCTTTGCGAGACAAGAAACATCAGGTACGGCTCGATGGTCTCCTATTCAGAGCTTGCTCGGGCGATCGGACGCCCGAAAGCCGCGCGGGCGGTCGGAAACGCTCTTCGGAAAAATCCCGTGCCAATCGTGATCCCGTGCCACAGGGTGGTTGCACAAAATAGGATTGGCGGGTATGTATTTGGTGTCGATCTGAAACGGCGTTTGCTTGAACTGGAAAGGAACACTACCCTAAAAATTCGATAGTGTACCGATCCGGGAATAGTTAATGGTGCGTGTTTAGCTAACTGCCGACTAAGGACGAGGACGAGGCGGTTATCCGGAAACGCTAAACCTGCCCTACCTGATGCCGGAGTATCAAGTCTCCTGCAACGACGCGGTCAGACAAGTCTTATGCCAGTTGCAGGAGATAACAACCCCGATGGAAAAGAAATGCCCAAGCCCGATTCCAGTCCGGATTTTGACCCTGCTCCTCTTACTCATCCTCATCGCACCGATGGCTCATGCGCAAAGCGCGTCGGATGCGCAGGTCTCTATCCCGCTTCCCGCAGTATATGCAACATCGGAGGGCGAGGTGGGCGTGCTCACGAATCTGACGGTTTGGGTCACAAACGGCACAGGACATGTGTTTGTTGATACGGCACCGTTCACACAGGTCGATATGCAAGGATCTGC
>JAUVEF010000099.1 GCA_030594905.1 Methanosarcinales archaeon | reverse complement strand
AGCACAGCCTTTGATGTCCATGCCAGCAGTAAAAGATATACTTTACCAACCGGAATCCAGACCAGAAAGAGCACAACGGTTAAAATCAAAAACTTAACGAGAAAATTGATCTTATCCTTCATTTCACCACCCGATCTACCCAGATAAGCCAGATGACAATCACGAATACGATAAAGATCGTTTGCCAGAGATATGTATGCACAAACTCAAATATTTCAGGACTAAAGAGCCCCACAAAAGCAAGAACGACAAGCCGTACCATGTTAATCGCATACAGACACGGAATGCCAAGAACAATGCCGATGATCTTCTTTTTTGGATCGGTCGGGTATGCCAGTACGCAGGAGATGTATACGATCGACCCGAACATAGCAGTGCACTCATCAATGATCCTGAGCGATAAACGATCCATCGTCACGGTGTTTCCGGTTACGGCGGCGTCCACACCAAAGATGCGCAGCAAGAATCCGAGGAGGGATGCAGTGATATTTTCAAGAAAAGCAAAATAGTCCATGAAATAGTAATAAAAGAGGTAAAAGACAGTACAGAAGGAGACAAATAAAGCGATGAATCGTATAACATCTTTGTTCGAATTGATGTAATCGATCAAATCGTTTTTTGTGATATTTATCTTCATGGTTAAACCCGAACCTTCCCGTTCTTGGTAATTGCTGACTTTTTCAGATTGGCATCACTCACATAAATAACATCGGTATGTCCCAGTTGTATGCCGGTGGTGTTTATACGATGATTCGGTTGCTGGTACTTTCCATGCAACCACGGACGGGGCACGGCTTGGGGGCACAATTCACCGATGGAAAGCCGTTCACCTATAACTTTTTATGCATCGGTGACGCGGGTACTTTCGTATGACCAACTGGAAGGACACACTTGAACGACTGGCACTGTCACTCGGTATCTCGCTGTTTATTGGAATGATACTAATGGAGGTGCTCGGGCGGGGGCAGGAATTCAGGGACATGGTTGGCACGAGTGTAAGTGTCCTGATCGGTCCGCTGGCAAGCGTGTTGCCGATCCATATAACGCTTCTTGTGATGGCTGCAATCACTGCCCTGTATGCATCACTCATACAGAAGTACACCATCGACTGGGAGTTGATGCGCTCTTTTGGCGACAAGATGAAGGCATTTCAGAAGGAATACAGAGAAGCACAGCTCGCAGAGAACAAGCAGAAACTCAAGAAGCTGGATGAGCAACGGGCCGCTATGATGGGTGACCAGGGAAAGATGATGAAACAACAACTCAAACCGATGGCATACATCAGCATACTCACGTTACCACTGTTCTTCTGGGCGATGGCATTTGTGAGCGCCCACCCCGACTTTACCCTGGTATTCCCGTTCTGGGGTGAAAAATCACTTATGGAGCCCGCTTTTGCAGGAGTCTTCTATTACTGGATCGTCTGGTATATGTTGTGCTCGCTTCCAATCAGCCAGGTCATCAGAAAGGCGCTTGACATCGGCGGAGCCTGAGTTTCGGTGCTTTTTGATTTTGGTGGTGCAACGCGGGTTATTCGGTGGAAACGCCCGGAACTTTTCAGATAGTACCGACTTTGAGAACATATCCAATATTATGTGGAGTCTTTTAATGGATCCAACGACGCAAACAACCGGCAATCCGGGTCCATACGTATCCATCCGTGTTAATCAGTAGCATATAAAGTTTTTAGCCACAGAAACGCGGATTGCACTGATTATATCAATCCAATCGTTTTCATACTTGGTGGCGATTTACCACAACTCACCGGACATGTGCGGTTTTGACACGCCCAAATCGTTCCCAAATTTGGAGGCTCTTTGACAATTCAAGTTGCAAGCAGCTCGTAAGATGAATTGTGCCTGTGGGACATTGGAGGCGTAGAGATCACGAATAAACGAATTACACGAATACTAAAACGGGATAAATTCGTACCATTCGTCTATTCGTGTAATTCGTGATAAAAACTTCCAGAAATAGACTAAAATCTCGATAAACACCCGTAACCAAAGTGTGTTGAATCGAATAAAATGGTCAACTCCTTATAAGTTTTGGTCACTGCAACGTGAGATGTCAGAGACCCGATTTAGAACATATCCAATAATCGCTTCTTTGCCCGGGATTTTACCTCATCAAACAAATTTCGCCCGTGCGCATCGATCCCGACGATGAGCGGTCCGAAATCATGCACATCAAGCACCCAGACCGCCTCTGCCATGCCAAGATCGAGCCAGTGCACATCCCGCACAGCGATACGGTCTGCTGCAACCACAGCACACCCACCAACCGCCGCAAGATACACGCACCGGTTCAGCATCACATCAGCAACCGACATCGACATCCCGCCCTTGCCGATGATGGCACGTACATCAAACCGTTTCAGAAGTTCATCTGTATGCGAGTCCATGCGGGCGCTTGTAGTCGGTCCTGCTGCAACCACCTGCCACGATCCATCCACATCCCGCATGACCGGACCGCAGTGATAGATCACGGCACCATCAGAGTCAAACGGAGTCGCAGGTCTCTGCAATATGCGCTCGTGAGCCCGGTCTCTGGCTGTAACAACTGTTCCATCCAGATACACGAGATCACCCGCACGAAGCCGGAGAATTTCGGGCAGAGTAAGTGGAGTTTGCAGGTGGTGAGTGGTCATGGGGTTGTTTCTGGCATTGCCCGGCTTAAAACGTTGTCCACCCAGGCGAGGCTACCAGTCTGGCTCAACTCCTGAAACCAAGGGGTTTTGATCCGTCCGAAAATCTGCCGCGTGTACCGGAAACGTTCACGAGAAAACTGAGACCGGAGGATATGTTTCATATTATGGTGAACTTGTTTGGGTAGTGATTAGTATGGTGGGATATACTTGAAGTAATACTGAACTATGCGAAATCAATTCGGAAAACACACTAAAAATAGTAGGGGGAACATTATATATACTTAACAGACCAAGATAATTCCATGTGTGAACGACCAAAAGGGGTAGTTGAAATGCTCCTTAAGATTGCGGGCACGGCGTTCATGATAATCGGGGGTGCGGGGATATTTCTCCCGCTTCTGCCGACCACCCCGTTTCTCCTGCTTGCCGCAGTCTGCTATGCCAGAAGTTCGGAGCGTTGGTACAACTGGCTCCTTTACAACCGATGGTTCGGGAGCTACATCAGAAACTGGCACGATGGAAAAGGGATTCCGATGAGGACAAAGATCCTGTCAGTTGTGTTTCTGACACTGACGATAGGATATTCAGCAGCTTTTGTGGTTCCGTTCGTACTCGGAAAGGTTGTGCTGATCCTGATCGCGGTCTGTGTCAGCATACACATCCTTTTAGTTCCGACACTGGAGCCGGATTCCATAGCATAGTGGCATATAGTAAGGCATAAGAGCCAGGTCACCGAATAGCCCGGATCGAGTGTGCATACACCATCACCTCAACTGCTGGGAAAAATTAAAAACCACCCCAAAATAGCTGAAAGGGGGAGATATGCTGGCGCAACCAACACGCCAGCAAAGGCACACCCATTTACTGCTCAGCTAATTTAGATCCAAGTCCTTCCGGCACTTCTCCGCTCCCTACTGCCGGCGTGATTGGTGGTTGCCCAAGATCCATGAATATCTGCTGCCCTTCCGAGCTGATCACAAGTTTCACAAATTCGAGTCCCATGCCGGGGCTTGGTGCATTTTTTGGCACCGTGATTCCGTACACAACCGGTTTTCCGGTAACGACGTTGCCGTTTGCCTGCACAACCTGCACCGTTTTATACGTGTCCGTGTATGAAACGCTGCTTAAATCGATCGCTTGCGGCAGTTCCACGAACAACTGGTCGTGCTGCTTTGCCACACTTCTGTAAATGAAGTAATAGTCGATTTCCTGTGCATCCAAGCCTGCAATAAGCTCCATCTCCATGCTGCGAATCATGAGTTTGGCGGACGGATTGATACTCTCTGATTCTGGCAGGTACAGGACATACGTGCCGTTTGCATCATCATAGGTCATTGACATATCGGAGTTTGCCTCGATTAAGTCTTCGTAGACCATGTCATCGCCGTAATGCGCTTCTGCGAGCTGGATCACCATCTGGGACCGGTATCCGCACGGATCGTCGTTGGGATTTGAGAATCCGAATCTAACATCATCCATTCTCAGGATCTCATACCAGTTACTCGCGTTGATTTCGTCCGCATATTTGCTTTTATCAGAGTATGCAAGTACGATCTGGTTTTTAGCGAACTGTGCATACCAATTGGCATAATCAGGATACATCATACCTGGAATCAATGAATAATCAGCAGACGCAACGACATCTGCTTCTTTGTAGAGTTCTGTTACCTTTTTAATGGTCTTTGCGCTCCCGGCAGCCTCGCACTGTACATCAATGTCGGGATGTTTTGCTTCAAAGACCTCCTCAAGTTTCGCGAACGGAACCGTGAGGCTTCCTGCATGAAGCACTGTGAGCTTTTCCGGGATCTCTGCGCCGCTATTACTGTCTGCACTATCAATACTGTCGATGCTATCAGTACCATCAGTATTAGTATTGTCAACACATCCGTGTACGATTACGCTGCAGAGTAACACAGTCATCAGCAACACTTTCTTCAGTATACGGGGGGAAAATATAGTGGATATCATACACATTTGCATCATTGATTCGATTATAAATACTTTTTGCGAGTACACAGGAGTCAAACGAAACGCATTGACCACCCGCGTCCCACCCCCTGCACAAGCCTTTAATATATTTGGCGATCCAAACCAATGATTATGCCTCGACCGTGTACAGCATGTTACAAGCAGTGTGGAGACTTGAGGTTGTGTAAATACGATTCATTACCACTCGGAGAGGTCAATTTTAAGTTGATGGATGGGTTTGAGTACTCGATGGCTGAATGGATGTGTTATTTGTAACCTATAATATGAGTAAAAACAACATCAAGATACTCTATCTGCTGACCATCGTAGCTCTTGTCGCTGCTACCTACATGGCATTCACAAGTCCGGCGATCACCCCGGAGCGCCCGCCTCTGCACACCGATGCACAGTGGCAAAACCTCCTGCAAAGCTACCGGATCTTCTATTTCCATGTCCCGCTCGCATGGGTCTCTTATGTGGCGTT
>JAUVEF010000213.1 GCA_030594905.1 Methanosarcinales archaeon | reverse complement strand
TAAAGGACTCTCGCATAACCATTCTCCCCCCAGCCTGATCCCCAACTGTTCTTGACGATCCAGCAACCCTCGGAATCGTTCCAGCCGACCAGTACGACGGCATGGTTTGCCCATCCGACGCCGTCAGTGACTGACCATGTCGGTGTGTAGACCCCTCCTACATAGTAGAACCAGTCGTCTGGTGCCGTAAGCACGACAGATAGTGGACCATACTCCTGAAGAGCGGATTTGAACGCATCTGTTGAGGGGGATACATATACATAATTTTCAATCTCCCATGGATTCTCTGCCCAGTCAGAGCATGGCGCACATGCGCCGTTACTCGCGATGTACGGGAAACAACTCTCCTCCGGCACTCCAGTATCCCTGATATACTCAAGTGCTCTGCGCGGAGCTCCGCCCTCGCAACTTCCGGCATTGCAACAATCAGATACGAGATGCTGCTCTGATAGATCAATATTAATGTCCGGATCATTTGCATAGATGTTGATCGCCGCCTCGACAACGCCAACCGCGCTAAACGCCCAGCAACTTCCACACGATCCCTGATACTTGACCGGCGTCATCCAGTCCTTGCCATCCTTGTTGCGCCAGTCGAATGATTCGGCATAACCGACACACGCCCTCAAAGGCAGTCGTGCGAACTCTGCATCCTCTGGCATATCACATATCATTGCGCCGCATAATCGCTTCTTCTCATCTACTGTAAGTTCTGATACAGGCGTTTCGCCCGCTGTCCAGTTACCCCCGTTTGCGTCGATTGCCTCCTGTATGGCATCCATTCCCCCAAGTTCAACTTGTGATACCGACATATTAGCCGGACCTGCCGAAACAGTGCAGACCATAGCCAATACTACGATCGATACCGCCAAGATTTTTGTTAATCCGTGTTTATGCATTGTGTATAACCCCTTTTGTGATTTCGGCTGTGTCATCAACTCCCCCCGGGGCCGATCCAGCAACCGCTAATGTGATCGGATTCTGCCGGTTTGAACCGGTACGGAATCTTTTCACATTATCATTATCATAATGAGTTATAATCGTATATAAACTTTACGGGGGGTAGGTCTGTCACATTGTGTGGGGTCAGCTCGAAACTCCGGTTTTCCGGATATCCAAAACCTGGGAGCAGCCAGCATCAGACTCAAATCGACCCTCCGGGTTGGAAGTTTAGGTTTTTGATCAAACTTTTGTGAAAAGTTTGCGAGCAAAAAATGCCCTCTGGGTGGGGCTGACGATATACTTTTTTTGTAAATGAAAATAGTGCGTAGAGTGACTGAACGTTATAGTGCATATACTATGAAAAAATCCGGGGAACTAATCGACTTGCTTCAAAACCACCGCTATCGATGGTTTTGACGCGACAGTCTTATTAACTTCGATTCAATTCGCAGCCATGAAAAAGCGTTTTAAGGGTGACCGTGACGTACATGACATGCAACCTGACGACGATGCCACAGAGAAGGTACTAATCCTTCCGCTCGGCGAGGAATCAAAGAAAGTCACAAAAGTGCTCTCAAACGATTCTGCCCGGCAAATGCTCGAGCTGCTCGTAGATAAGCCGCTGTCGGCATCAGATGTCTCAGAAGAACTGGGGGTACCGCTCACAACCGTTAAATACAATCTGGATGCGCTGATAGACGCGGGACTCATCAAGGTGAAAGAAACGAAATGGAGTGTTAAGGGGAGAAAGATTAAGATTTACGCACCGATACGTAAGTTAATTGTCGTTGTACCTGATAAAACAGATAGAGATTCTGTTACCGACATTTTACAGAAATATCTTGTCGTGTTGTCTGGCGCGGCAGGATTATCCGCAATCATTGAGTGGCGGTACCAGCCAACGCTCATAGGAACGCAGGATGCGCTTATAGATGTGGCGGTGGAGACTGGTGGATCGAGTGTTCCGGTATCCGTGCCCACGCCCTCGCCTGCGCCGCTGATGAAAGCGGGTACGCAGTTTGCATCCGAGGGTGTGGCGGCTTCTGCCAATGTCGCAGATGCAGCTTCTGCCATTCCGGGTGTGGTCGAGACCGGTGCAACGGCAGCCGTTACGCCCACACCAGTCAACCTGCTGCCGGTAACAGAAACGACGCCTATGACGTTGCCG
>JAUVEF010000198.1 GCA_030594905.1 Methanosarcinales archaeon | reverse complement strand
GTCATGGGGATATGCACCTAATTTCAGAAAAGATTAATATCTATGTTGCCCACTGGTATTGTGATGACGAGATAGCCAAGCCCGGTATGGCGCTGGATTGCTAAACGTTCGAACCCCGAATTTTGTGCAAACATCCAGTGGTGCATCGCACCTCGGGGGTTCAAATCCCCCTCTCGTCGTGACGTTGTTCTATCGTTTCTGCGACGCGGCAGTTCATGCCGCACCAAACGCATAAATAGAGTGACATACTATTTCACATCGAAAACTACAGTTCAAAAAAAGAGTTGAAATACATGGAAATTGATCTAAATAAAGCACTTCGAAAAACAATCAGATCCGGCAAAGTTCTCATCGGATCGAATACGTGTCTCGACGTTGTGAAAAATAACAATGATCTAACGGTTGTACTTGCTGCCAACTGCCCAGCCCACATAAGATCGCAGATACACGATTCGGGCGTACCGATCATCGAGTATCCGGGAATGAGTGTGGATCTCGGAACTGCGTGCGGGAAACCGTTTACCATTGCCACGATGGCGATCATCGACCCCGGCGATTCAAACATCATGAAGGTCTTCGATCCTGAAGAAGAAGCTACAGAAGATGAATTGCGGTCCGAAGAGGTACCTGACGAACTTGAGGGATAGGCGTGGGTGAAATCAAACTCACCACAGAGGGTATCCGATATATTGCACTCTTTGAAAGTCTTACAGGTGCTGTTGCACGCGACTGCATCGATGACGGGGACCGGATACTCTGTGTGGTACAAAATGGTGATATGGGGCTTGCAATCGGGCGTGACGGCGAACATGTCAAACGTGCCAGCAAATCCATAGGTAAACATATCGAAGTCGTTGAGTACTCTGACGACCTTGCCGCATTTATGAAGAATGTGACACAGCCGGCAAACATGATCGGGATCGAGTCGGTCGTGCGCGGTGGCAGGCGGGTCGTGTATGTGGATGTACCCGCGGATCAGAAGGGGCTTGCAATTGGGAAGGATGGCAGAAACATCGAGAAGATGCGGCTGCTTGCACATCGGCATCAGGATATCGACGATGTGATTATCAGATAATGTTTAAGTTTAAAACCGATCAAATGGTGACTATATGAGTAAAGGAAAATACGCTGCCCGCAAACTGCGGAAGGATCGACAGAAAGCCAGATGGAGTGATCAGAATTACAGCAGCCGCACGCTCCGCTTGAATATTAAGGCAGACCCGCTCGTCGGTGCTCCGCAGGGGCGTGGAATCGTCCTGCAGAAAGTCGGTATCGAGGCAAAACAGCCGAATTCTGCGATACGTAAGTGTGTCAGGATACAACTGGTTAAAAACGGAAAGCAGGTTACTGCATTTTGTCCGGGCGACGGCGCTATCAATTTCATCGATGAGCATGACGAGGTGACTGTCGAGCGTATCGGTGGTCGGATGCACGGCGCCAAAGGCGACCTGCCAGGTGTCAGGTTCAAGGTGACCGCGGTAAACGACGTGTCATTGCGTGAAATGGTTATCGGACGTAGAGAGAAGCCACTCAGGTGATTTTGATGACTGAACAACTGTTATTTGATAAATGGGACCTTTCAGAGGTTGAAAGTGCGGACCTGGGCACCAGGAGATATATCAACTTAAGTCCGAGAATCGTGCTACATACCGGTGGCAAACATGCCAACCAGCAGTTCAATAAATCGGACATCCCGATCGTTGAGAGGCTGATCAATCGGGTTATGCGAGAGGCAGCGAACAACGGCAAAAAGCAGCTGGCTTACAGGGCTGTTAGGTCTGCATTCGAGATCATCCACGATAAAACGAAGAAGAATCCGGTTCAGCTCCTTGTTGATGCCATCGGAAATGCAGGACCTCGGGAGGAGGTTGTCCGTCTTAAATACGGTGGTATTGCCGTACCAAAGGCTGTCGATACCGCGTCCCAGCGCAGGGTGGATATCGCGCTCAAGCTGATCACAATCGGTGCACAACGGGCTGCACTCAAGAGCAGGCGATCCCTGGAGAAATGTCTTGCAGACGAAATCATGGCTGCTGCATCGTATGATGTCAGATGCCACTCGATAAATCAGAAACAGAGCATCGAACGGGTTGCAAAGTCTGCGCGATAATTAATTGGTAGGTGTTTAGCTGAGGCAAAAATACCACGGGATTGTATGGAAATCCGTGCAATCTCGTGGTTAGCTAAACACATACATTAATTGTAATAGGGTGGCTGCGGCATAGCAGCGCAGGGTTGCAAATCTTGCCAATCATAGGTGCTGTATTTTATTGAAGTGACATATTGAGTCAGGAGTTAGTCAAAGGTCAGCGAGTGGATCATCATGGCAACGCACTACAAATTATGGATCAATGGTGAATGGGCAGAAGCAGAGTCTGAAAGCGTATTTCCGGTGATCAATCCGGCAACGGGGTTGGAATTTGCAACTGCATCCGCTGCAAAGCGCGGTGATGCACGGAAAGCGATCGATGCAGCACGCGATGCGTTTGATAATACGAACTGGAGCTCCAGTCCACCACTTAGAGCGAGCGTCCTGCAGAAAGCCGCGGATCTGCTCAGAAAGGACGTGGATAATCTTGCGCGCATCGAAACACTGGACAACGGAATGCCAATTGGATGGGCTAAGCGTTTCGTCCTGGACACAGCAGACTTCTTTGATTATTTTGCAGG